>CBFGZI010000001.1:0-76857 GCA_965653225.1 uncultured Propionibacteriales bacterium
TCGGCCTCGGACAGGTCGGCGTAGTAGCGCAGCACGATCGCCTCGCGCTGCCGCTGCGGCAGCGTGCGAAGCGCGGCCACGATCGTCTCCTGCTCCTCGCCGAGCAGCGCGTGCTGCTCGGCGCTGGGCACGTACGACGGCGGCGCGGGCTGGTGCCGGTCGTGCCGGTCACGTACGGCACGGTGCCGCAGGGCCGAGCGCGAGCGGTTCAGCACGCTCTGCCGCAGGTACGCGACCGCCTTGTCGGGGTCGCGGAGCCGGCCCCAGCGCCCGTGCATCGCGACGAACGCGTCCTGCACGACCTCCTCGGCCTCGCCGACATCGCGCAGCAGCAGCGCCGACAGGCGCACCAGGCCGCGGTAGTGCGCGGCGTAGAGCTGGCCGACCGCCTCGTCGGCGTCCAACCCACTCGACCGCGACATCGCGGGGTGTCCCTTCGGCTCGGTCGTGCCTGCGAGCGCGCCTGCACCCACCAGCTTCACTGTCACACCGATATGACGCACAGCAGGCCGATCTGGTTTACATGACACGATGGTCGCTCACATGACGTCACCGAGGCGTACCGGCACCGGCGAGCTGAGGAGGTCCCATGGGCCGCGACCCCGACTGTCTGTTCTGCAAGATCGTGGCCGGTGAGGCCGACGCCGACATCACCGCCGACAACGACGGCGCGGTCGCGTTCCGCGACATCAACCCGCAGGCGCCCACCCACGTGCTGGTCGTGCCGCGCGAGCACCGGCCGAACGTGGGCGAGCTGGCCGCGACCGACCCGGGCGCGCTCGCCGCGGTGCACCAGCTCGCGGCGCAGGTGGCCGAGTCGGAGGGGCTCACGGCCCACCGGGTGGTCTTCAACACCGGCGCCGACGCCGGCCAGAGCGTATTCCACTGCCATGCCCACGTACTGGGGGGACGCTCGTTCTCCTGGCCCCCGGGCTAGAGGCGTACGTCACCCCTTCCAGTCACCCGTCTTCGGGCCATTTGGCCCTTACGCGTGCCTCCGCTGCGGCAGAATTCTGTGCGCAGCGGCCGATGCAGCATCGGCCCGATGAACCGGAGGCCGTGATGCCCTCGTACACCAGCCGTCGCCGCCCGAGCGGCACCACCGCGGTCCACCCCCGCACCGACGAGGTGGTGGCGGCCCTGGTCGGCACCGGGCTCGTCGAGGCCGCGCGGGCAGGGGAGGCGCAGCAGGTCGTCGGCGCTGCGCTGGCCGGTCCGTCGGCCGCCGAGACGCCGCTGCGTCGCCGCCTCGCCGAGGTCGCCGGCTACGTGGGCGGCGCCCTCGTCGTCGCCGCTGCCGTCGTCTTCCTGGCCGACCGGTGGTCGGCGCTGTCGACCACCGGCCGCGTCTCGACACTGGCCGCGATCGGAGTGGTGCTGTTCGGCGCGGCGCTGACCGTGCTGCGTACCGGAGGCGCGGAGCGTGAGACCGACAGCGGCGTGCGGCGGCGCCTGGCCAGCGCGCTGACGTCCGGCTCGGCCGCGGCCCTCGGCTTCGGGGCCGGTGTGCTTGTCGACGCGCACACGCGCCCCTCCTCCAACCTGCCATGGCTGCTGGCGTCGGTCGTCGTGCTCGCCGTCGCGGCCGCCGGCTACCTGCTCGCCCACAGTGCCCTGGGCCAGCTGGTGCTGGCCGCCGGCGCCGTCTCAGCCGTCAGCGCGGTCGTCGCGATGACCGAGGTGTCCGGCCGGTTCTCGGAGATTCCGTTCGCCGTGGGCTTCGCGGCGCTCGGCGTCGTCTGGCTGGTGCTCGCCGAGCGGCACGTCTTCTGGGAGCCGTACGTCGGGCTCGCCACCGGCTGCGCCCTCTTCCTGTACGGCGCGCAGTACCCCGTCATGGACGGCACGACCCCGTGGGTCGGCTACCTGGTGACCGCGGTGGCCGCAGCGGCCGGTGTGTGGCTCTACGTCCGCAGCCGCGCGCTGCCCTACCTCGTCACCGCGGTCGCCGCGATCACGCTGGTGGTCCCGGAGGCGCTGCTGGACTGGACCGAGGGGTCCCTCGGAACGGCGGGGATGCTGCTGGCCACCGGCCTGACCCTGCTGCTGGCCAGCCTGCTCGGGCTCCGTCTCCGCCAGGAGGTCGGCGGTCCCGCCGGGCCGGGCGCGACGGCCTGACAGCACCCTCGTCGGCTTTCTCAGGGGCGCCACCTGGGTCGCTCCACTAGCATGGAGGGGCACGCGTACCCCGAGCGAAGGAGCAGGCCGCCCCCGGCCACCGATGGCAGAGACAGCGATACCGCAGATCCAGGTCGTGATTCCGGCCAGTGTGCCGATGGTTGCGCTGCTCGGCCCCAATGACGAGTTCCTCCGGATCGTCGAGCGCGAGTTCGACGCGGGCGTGCACGTACGCGGCAACCAGATCACCCTCTCCGGCACCGGTGACGAGATCCGCGCCGTGGAGAAGCTTCTCGACGAGCTGGTCGCCATGGTGCGCACCGGCCAGGGGCTCACCGCGGAGATGGTCGAGCACGCGATCCGGATGCTGCGGCTGGAGAGCGTCGAGCGCCCGGCCGACGTGCTGACCCACAACATCCTGTCCAACCGCGGCCGCACCATCCGTCCCAAGACGCTGAACCAGAAGCGCTACGTGGATGCGATCGACAAGCACACGGTGGTCTTCGGCATCGGGCCCGCCGGTACCGGCAAGACCTACCTGGCCATGGCCAAGGCCGTGCAGGCGCTGCAGGCCAAGGACATCAACCGGATCATCCTCACCCGCCCCGCCGTCGAGGCCGGTGAGCGGCTGGGCTTCCTGCCGGGCACGCTGTCGGAGAAGATCGACCCCTACCTGCGGCCGCTGTACGACGCGCTGCACGACATGATCGACCCCGAGTCGATCCCCAAGCTGCTCACCGCCGGCACCATCGAGGTGGCACCGCTCGCGTACATGCGCGGCCGCACCCTCAACGACGCGTTCATCATCCTCGACGAGGCGCAGAACACCTCGCCGGAGCAGATGAAGATGTTCCTGACCCGGCTGGGTTTCGGCTCGAAGATGGTGGTCACCGGCGACGTCACCCAGGTCGACCTGCCCAGCGGCACGCACAGCGGGCTGCGCGTCGTGGAGGGCATCCTGTCCGGCCTGCACGACGTCCACTTCTCGTGGCTCACCAGCCACGACGTGGTCCGGCACAAGCTCGTCGGGCGTATCGTCGCCGCCTACGACGCCTACGAGGCCGACCTGGCGGCGAGCGACGCCCGGGCCGACGGCAGGGACCGCCGTCCCCGACGCTGACCAGACACCGACGACACCCGACCAGACCTGCCGACACCTGAACGAGACGCCGATGAGCATCGAGGTGCTGAACGAGTCCGGTTCCGACGCCGACGTCACCGAGCTCGGACGGCTCGTGCGCTACGTCCTGGACCGCATGCGCATCCACCCGCAGGCCGAGGTGTGCCTCAAGCTGGTCGACCCCGACACCATCGCCACCCTCAACGAGAAGTGGATGGACAAGCAGGGGCCGACCGACGTGCTGGCCTTCCCGATGGACGAGCTGCGCCCGGGTGCGGACGGTGACGAGTACGAGGAGGGCATGGTCGGCGACGTCGTGCTGTGCCCGCAGGTCGCCGCCGCGCAGGCGCCGGCCAACGGCCAGACCGCCGAACAGGAGATCGACCTGCTGACCGTCCACGGCGTGCTGCACCTGCTCGGCTACGACCACGCCGAGCCCGACGAGCGCCGCGAGATGTTCGCGCTGCAGTCGCGGCTGCTGGCCGAGTGGCACGACCCTCGTCGCGTCACCGGGGAGGGCACGCCATGAGCGGCACCCCGGGAAATGGCCGGCTCGACTCACGTCCGTGCGGGGAGCGCGTATGACCACCGACCTGGTCGTCGAGCTGGTGGTCGCTGCGGGCCTGGTGGTCGTCGCCGGCCTGTTCGCGAGCGCGGAGTCCGCGGTCTCGTCGATCTCGCGTGTACGGGCCTCCGAGCTGGTCGAGGAGGGCCGGTCCGGAGCGCAGCGGCTGTCCACGATCGCGCAGGACCCGCCGCGCTACCTCAACACCGCGCTGCTGCTGCGGCTGGCCGCCGAGATCGCCGCGATCGTGCTGGTCACCACCGTCGTGCTGGAGACGACCAGCCCACGGTGGCTGGCGCTGACGATCGCGATCGTCGGCATGCTGCTGGTGTCGTTCGTGGTGGTCGGGGTCGCCCCGCGCACGCTCGGCCGGCAGCACAGCGAGCGCGTGGCGCTGGTCTCGGCCGGGCCGCTGCAGGTGCTCAGCCGAGTGCTGAACCCGCTGGCCAGGCTGCTCATCGTGCTCGGCAACGCGCTGACACCGGGCAAGGGCTTCGCCGAGGGCCCGTTCGCCAGCGAGGCCGAGCTGCGCGAGATGGTCGACCTGGCGGAGAAGAGCTCGCTGATCGAGTCGGTCGAGAGCAGGATGATCCACCAGATCTTCGAGCTCGGCGACACCCTGGTGCGCGAGGTGATGGTGCCGCGCACCGAGATGATCTTCATCGAGCGGCACAAGACGCTGCGGCAGATGATGTCGCTGGCGCTGCGCAGCGGCTTCTCCCGGATCCCCGTGGTGGGGGAGAACCTCGACGACATCGTCGGTGTGGTCTACCTCAAGGACGTCACCAAGCGCGTGTTCGACAGCCGCGACGCCGAGACCACCGAGCGTGTCGAGTCGGCCATGCGGCCGGCGATGTTCGTGCCCGACAGCAAGCCGGTCGACGAGCTGCTGCGCGAGATGCAGGCCGAGCGGATGCACGTGGCGGTCGTCGTCGACGAGTACGGCGGCACCGCCGGGATGGTGACCATCGAGGACATCCTCGAGGAGATCGTCGGCGAGATCAGCGACGAGTACGACCAGGACGCCGCCGAGGTCGAGCACCTGCCCAACGGCTCGGTGCGCGTACCGTCCCGGCTGTCCCTGGACGACCTCGGCGAGGTCTTCGACATCGAGCTCGACGACGACGACGTCGACTCCGTCGGCGGCCTGATGGCCAAGCACCTCGGCCGCGTGCCCATCCCCGGCGCCGAGGTGCAGGTCGACGCGCTGCGGCTGGTCGCCGAGGCGCCGACCGGCCGGCGCAACCGGCTCGGCACGGTGATCGTCTCGATGGCCGTGGAGCCGGAGCAGGCGCAGCAGCCGGCCGGTGTGGACGGCGACGAGAGCTGACCTCCGTCCTGGTTAGCCTGCGAGCATGCCCGAAACCCCCAGCAACCCCGAGGACGCCAAGATCGTCACGCTCGCGCGCTCGACGCGTGCTCGTAGCCAGGCGCCGGAGGGCGCCGCGGTGCGTGACACCGACGGGCGCACCTACACCGCGTCGACCGTGCGGCTGCCGAGCCTGCAGCTGAGCGCGCTGCGGCTCGCGGTCGCGATGGCGGCCTCCAGCGGGGTCAACGGCCTGGAGGCCGCAGCCGTCGTGACCGAGGCCGACACGCTCGAGCCCGCCGACATCGACGCCGTACGCGACTTCGGCGGTGCCGGTCTGCCGGTGTTCCGCGCCGACCTGCGCGGCGACGTGGCGTCGGTGGAGACGACCTGACCTCGCGGCGCGCCGAAGGGCTGGCCGAGACCCGCCAGGCGCCGCTGCGGGCACTGCTCGTCGGCACGGCGCTGGTGCTGCTCGGCCTGTTCGTGCTGGTCACCCGGCAGCGCGACGGTGCGCGACAATGACCGGCGTGAGCATGCCCACCGAGCCCGGCGACCCCGACCGACCGACGCAGTCCGGCTCGTCCGCACCCAGCCAACAGGGCGGCGGCCCGAGCCACCGCAGCGGCTTCGCCTGCTTCGTGGGCCGGCCCAACGTCGGCAAGTCGACGCTGACCAACGCGATCGTGGGCAGCAAGGTCGTGATCACCTCCGACCGGCCGCAGACCACCCGGCACGTCGTCCGCGGCATCGTCAACCGGCCCGACGCCCAGCTGGTGCTGGTCGACACACCGGGGCTGCACCGGCCGCGCACACTGCTGGGCGAACGGCTCAACGACCTCGTCCGCACGACCTGGGCCGAGGTCGACGTCATCGGCGTGTGCTTCCCGGCCAACCAGCGGGTCGGTCCTGGTGACCGGTTCCTGGTCGCCGAGCTGGCCAAGGTGCGGCGTACACCCAAGATCGCGGTCGCCACCAAGTCCGACCTTGCCGGCCCCGACCGGATGGTCGAGCACCTCGCGTCGGTCGCCGCCCTCGGCGACGAGCTGGGCCTCGAGTGGGACGAGGTGGTGCCGGTGTCGGCGACACGGGGCGACCAGGTGGGGCTGCTCACCGACCTGCTGGTGCAGCGCCTGCCCGCAGGCCCGCCGCTGTACCCCGAGGGCGAGGTCAGCGACGAGCCCGAGGAGCAGCTGGTCGCCGAGCTCATCCGGGAGGCGGCGCTGGAGGGCGTGCGCGACGAGCTGCCGCACTCGATCGCGGTGGTGGTGGAGGAGATGGCGCTGCGCGAGGGGAGGCCGGAGGACCGGCCGCTGCTGGACGTGTACGCCAACCTGTTCGTCGAGCGCGAGAGCCAGAAGTCGATCGTGATCGGCACCCGCGGCTCCCGGCTGAAGGACGTCGGCAGCCGCGCCCGGCGGCAGATCGAGGCCCTGCTGGGCACCCCGGTCTACCTGGACCTGCGGGTCAAGCTGGCCAAGGACTGGCAGCGCGACCCCAAGCAGCTACGCCGGCTTGGCTTCTGACTGGCCCAGCCGCTCCCCGGGCGGCGCCAGCGCCCAGCACTCCGCGGTGGTGAGGCCGCCGCGCCACATCGCCTGCGTCGGCACCACGACCAGCGAGCGGGCGGCGTCGGGTAGCTGCGACGAGACGATCTGCGCGCACTGGGCGTTGGCACGCCGCGTCAGCGTCTGCGTGCCCGGGTACTTGGAGCCGGCGGAGCCGAGGTCGACGCCAGACGGCATCTGCTCGGCGACGTGCGGGCTGGTGCACGGCACCAGCGGCAGCGGCGCTCCCGGGTCGGGCGCGGTGTTGACGCAGCGCCGGTAGGCCTCCGGGACGCCGCGCGCGAACGCGTTGCGCAGCGACCCGGTGACGAGCCGGGCGCCGCTGACCGCCGTGTCGGTGACGACCCCGGCGTCACACCGGACCCAGCGGGCGCCGTCGCGCTGCTGTGCCCGCGTTGGGGTGAAGTAGTAGACGCTGACCGCGGTCTGCGCGAAGTCGCCGCCGCCGAGGAACGTCTTGATCCGCTGCACGCACTGCTGGTCCATCCGCGCCATCGTCTGCCGGTCGAGTGCGTGCGTGGGTCGGAGCACGGCGTACGTCTCCAGTGAGTGGGGCTGCGAGCAGTCCACCGGCGGCGTCGGGTCGTGCGCGTCGGCGAGCACGTCGTCGGGGGTGGCGTAGCACTGGCCCACCTGCGGCTCCGACGTGCTCTGGCTGGACATGCCCACCACCGGCAGGCAGCCGCTGACCGCGAGACAGGCGCCGAGCAGCGGGAGCAGCAGGACGGTGGTCAGCCCCCGCACGGCGCGCGGACGGCCCGTCCCCGTGACCGAGGTGTCTGCTGCCGTCACTGGCTGGTCCTCGCCCAGCACAGCGCGACGCGGTCTCCCTCGTGGACCCAGGAGTCTCGCTGCGGCACCTCGAACCCGTACGAGAACGCCTCCTGGGTGCCCAGGTAGTTGCGGACGGGCTTCTCGCACAGCTTCTGCGCCCGGTTCTGCACCGTGTTGCGGCCCGGGTAGTGCTCCTTGGGCTTCCCCACGGTCTGGATCGCCACCGCCCGCCAGTCGTGCGGCTCCGAGCAGGCCACGTGCCGGAAGCTCGCCGCGCTGGGGCTCACCGGGCTGCACCGGTTGAAGTCCTCGGCGATCTTGTCCCGCTGCAGGGCGTTCTTCAGGTTCGGCGGGAGGTCGGCCAGCGTGGTGGGGGTGGCGTAGGCGTAGATGTCGCAGCGCACCCAGCGGGCCCCGATGTTCCACTCCTCGCTCGAGGGCAGGAAGTACGTCGGGGTGAGCATGCTGAGCCGACGGGTCGCGCGGTCACCGCCGGCGTAGTGGTCGAACCGCGTGTCGCAGATCCGGTTCGCCGCGGTCTCCACGCTCTGGTCCGCGGGCGACAGCGCGCCGCGCGACGCCGGGGCCGGGATCTTCCTGACCGCGAAGGTGACGGCGGTGTGCTTGTGCTTGCACGGGACGGTGGGGTCGTCGTTGACGATCGTGCGCAGTCCCTTCACCGACACCCGGCGGCAGGCGCCGTTCTTCGGTGGCGGCGCGGGTGTGGGGGACGGGGTGGCGGTGGCGACCGGTGACTTGGCGCCCGCCTCGGTGGACGGCGCCGTCGAGGAGGGCGAGTCGCCGGAGCTGAGGCAGGAGGCGGCGGTGAGCAAGATCGCGCCGCCGATCACGGCCAGTCTGGACAGCCACCGGAGCCGTCGCGGCCGGTCGCGGCGGATCGCCATGCGGTACCCCTCCGGTCGAACGCTGGGTCGGACATTGTCGAGCGTAGGCCACCGCCTGAAGCGCCGCTCAGGTGTCGCCGTGCAGGACGATGTCGATCAGCTCGGCCAGACCCGGTCCGACCGCGGGCTCGTGGACCTGCACGGTCTCGCCGTCCACGTCGATCGCGAACACGAAACGGTCCGGCTGCGGCTCTCCGACGGCCGCCGACCCCAGCGGCACCTGCCCCAGCAGCTGCTCGACCCGGTCGCCACCGGCGGCGGTCGCGGTGTCGATCCGGCGCTCGAGGGTCACGCCGGTCAGCCCGCCCGACCGCCGGACGCCCACCCGGTGTCCGCGCCCGCCCGTGGAGGGCGTCTGGGACTCTACGGTCGGGGCCGGTCCGGTCTCGGCCAGAGGCTGCACGCCGACCGCGGACCAGGCGTCGCGCACCGCGGCGGCGGTGGCGGACCGCTCGCCGAACAGCCGGGCGGCGGCGGCGACCGTGGCCGACGCCCACTGGGCGAAGTCGGTGTGGGGTCCCACCCGCGGGTCGGTCAGCGCGGCGTACCAGGCCGCTCCGGCGTGCTCCCAGGCCGGTCCGCCGACGGTGGTGGCCGCGAGGTAGAACGCGTGGTTGGGGATGCCGGAGTTGATGTGCACGCCGCCGTTGTCGTCGGTGGTCTCGACGTAGCCGGCCATGGTGGCCGGCTGCGGGTCCTTGCCGATGCGCGGGTCGTCGTACGCCGTGCCGGGGGCCTTCATCGAGCGCAGCGCGACCGCGTCGACGTCGGGGGAGAAGATCTGCTCGCCGATCAGCCAGCTGGCCTCGTCGGCGGACTGGCCGAGCGCCCGCTGCACGGCCAGAGCCGCGAACACGTCGGACATGCTCTCGTTGAGCGCACCGGCCTGGCCGGAGTAGGCGAGGCCGGCGGTGTACTGCGTCACGGCGTGGGTGAACTCGTGTGCGATCACGTCGGGTGAGCCGGTGAACCGCTGGAACACCCGGCCGTCGCCGTCGCCGAACACCAGCTGCCGGCCGTCCCAGAACGCGTTGGCGTAGCCGCGCTCGTAGTGCACGGTGGCGTCGAGCCGGTGCCCCTCGTCGTCGAAGGAGTCACGGTCGTAGGCGTCGTGGAAGAGCGTCCACGCGACGCCGACCCCGTCGTAGGCCTCGTCGGCGGCGGCGTCACCGACCGGCGGCTCGCCCTCGGCGCGCAGCTGACGGCCCGGCAGCGAGTCTCCGTTGTCGGCGGTGTAGACGGTGCGGCGCGGGGTCTCGACCCGCTGCCCGGCCCGCGACGGCGCCGCCTGCTGCCGCTGCGCGCGCAGCCGCTGGTCGGTGCGCAGGCTGCTGCGCGCGAGATCGGCGAGCTCGGTGTCGTCGGTGCGGTCGGCGAGCGCCTCCAGGACGAAGGGCGGGACGAAGCGGCAGTGGTCCATGGCGGTAGGTCTACCGCCCGGCGCCGACGTCGCGGTACCCCGCGTCAGTTCACCTTGCGGTCGCGGCCCTCCCAGTACGGCTCGCGCAGCTTGTACTTCTGCAGCTTGCCGGTGGCGGTGCGTGCCAGCTCGTCGCGGAACTCGACCGACGTCGGCGCCTTGTAGCGCGCCAGGTGCGACTTGCAGTGCGCGATCAGCTCAGCCTCGTCGGCGGACGCGTCGGGTGCGAGCACCACCAGCGCCTTGATCGTCTCGCCCCACTTCTCGTCGGGGATGCCGATGACGGCCACCTCGGCGACGGCGGGGTGGCTGAACAGCACGTCCTCGACCTCGATGGACGCGACGTTCTCGCCGCCGGTGATGATGACGTCCTTCTTGCGGTCGCTGATCGCGAGGTAGCCGTCCTCGCCGATGGTGCCGCCGTCGCCGGTGTGGAACCAGCCGTCGGCGAGGGTCTTCGCGGTCTCTTCCGGCTGCTGCCAGTACGCCTCCAGCACGACGTTGGAGCGCGCGAGGACCTCGCCGGACTCGGACGTGGCCAGGGTCACCCCGAGAGCCGGTGCGCCCGCACGTACGAGCAGCTCCGCGCGCTTCTGGGCGTCGAGGTCGTCCCACTCCTGCCGGGACCGGTTGATGGTCAGCAGCGGCGAGGTCTCCGTGAGCCCGTAGATCTGGATGAACTCCCAGCCCAGCTCGGTCTCGACCCGCGCGATCGTCTGGGTGGGCGGGGGAGCGCCGGCGACGATGATGCGCACCCGGTCGCGGCCGGGGATCTCGCCGTCCCAGTCGGCGGCCGCGGCCAGGACGGCGTTGACCACCGCGGGGGCGGCGCACATCACGGTCACGCCGTGCTCGTCGACCCGCCGCAGGATCTCCGCGCCGTCGATCTGGCGCAGCACGATCTGCTTGGCGCCCTGGCCGGTCACCGCGAACGGCATCCCCCACCCGTTGGCGTGGAACATCGGCAGCGTGTGGAGGTAGACGTCGCGGTCGGAGACCCCTGCGTGCATCGCGAACGTCACCGCGTTGACCCAGATGTTGCGGTGCGTGATCTGCACGCCCTTTGGGCGCGCGGTCGTGCCGCTGGTGTAGTTGATGGTGGCCGTGGCGTTCTCGTCCGGCTCCCAGGCACGCGGCTCGACGCCGAACCGGAACAGTGTCTCGTCGGTGTCCTCGCCGAGCACGAAGCGGTGCTTGGCGGTCACGTCGGCCAGGTGGTCGTCGAGCTCGGGGTCGACCAGCAGCACCGAGGCGCCGGAGTGCTCGACGATGTAGGCGACCTCGTCGGCGGACAGCCGGAAGTTGACCGGCACCAGCACGCGGCCGTAGCCGCACACGCCGAAGAACGACACGAGCAGCCGCGCGCTGTTGTGCGACACGATCGCGACGCGTTCGCCCTGCTCGACACCGAGCTCGTCGAGGGCCGCGGCCTGGGCGCGGGCGAGCTCCTGCATCCGTGCGTACGTGAGGTCGCGCAGCGGCTCGGCCGGCTGCTTGGGCTCGTCGACCACCCCGACGCGCTCGCCGTACACGGTGGCCGCGCGGTCCAGGAAGTCGCGCGCGGAGAACGGGACGAACATCTGACCTCCAAGTCGTTGCCAGGGTCGGCGTGTTGCCCGGCCCTCTCGCGATACTGCCGCAAACCACGCGTCGTGCGCACGGGTGGCTTCGGTTGCTTTGCCCCTGGCCGTCCGCTCGTGCCCGTAACACCCGGGTACATGGCGGCCGGTCGCTTCCCACGGGTCATGAGCCTCGGGGAGCGACCGGTACACCCGGTTACATGGCTGGTGGCGCCGGGGTGGCGCGCATGCTCAGACGTGGCGCTGCAGCTCCACCTCGCGGCCGACGACGGTGCAGCCGATCAGGTCGTTGACCGCGATCATGTGGCTGTTGCTCTCCTGGTTCCAGGTGTCGACCTGAGCCAGCTGCGGCTCGACCTCGCGCAGCCACTCCAGCATCTCCAGCTTGAGCCGCAGCCCCAGCCGGTGTCCGCGGTGCTCGCGTCGCACGGTGGTGTCGTGCTGCTCACCGTGGTAGGGCCGGTGGCCGTCGACGGCCACGACCGTGTGCGCCGCGGGACCGCCGTCGCGGTCCAGCGCGATGACGCGGTACACGCGCTGGCCGAGCGCGAGCTGCGCGGCGTCGTAGGCGCGCAGCCGGTCGACCGAGAAGACGTCGTCCTCGAGCTCGAGGTCGTCCAGCGGCGCGTCGTTGATCTGCTCCACCATCGGCAGCATCGCGGGGACCATCTCCTCGGGCAGCGGGCCGGCGATCCTGACGGTCTCGTAGTCGACCGAGGCCTTGCGCGCCGACGCGAGCAGGTCGTCGTCCCCGGGTCGGGGGAGCTGCTCGGGGTACAACCGGCGCTGCGCCGCGATCGAGGCCTGCTCGAAGCCGTGCCGGTTGAGGAACGGGACACCCGGCGTGCCGTGCCAGGTGCCCGCCATCAGCAGCGGACGTCCGACCTCTCCGGCGACCTCGGCGATCGTGTCCAGCAGCGCGGAGCCGACGCCACGACGCCGATGAGGCGGGTCGACCACCAGGGTGAACCAGATCAGCCCGCGGTTCTCTCGTTCGGGCATCTCCAGCTCGGCGTACCCGAGCAGCCCGCCGTCGTCGTCCCGGCTGACCAGCACCCGCTCCGTGCCCTCCCCGTCCCAGCCGTGCAGCATGCGCAGCCGCAGCGGCTCCCCGGTCTCGGGAGGCATGTGCGGGGCGTCTACGGCGGCCGCGCGGTTGCGCAGGGCCGCCAGCTCCTCTGCCGTCGCGGCGTCCAGAGCCGCGGGACGGACCGTCGCGATCTGCATCTCACCAGTCGACCACCTGCCGCGTACGGGTGCCACGGAATTTCGGTGCTGGTACCGTGATCACCTCATGCGGTACGCGACCGCCTTCGGGCTGCTCCTTCGCTGCCGCGGCGAGGCTCGCTAAGGCCGGTCCCCTCGCCGCGGAGTCTCGTCGACGCCGGCGACGCACATTCTCAGCACACAGCGAGGGACCGAGACCATGGCCATCAAGCCACAGCAGCCCAGCGGAATGAACTTCCAGCGCTACCGCACCTTCCCGCCCGTCGACCTTCCCGACCGCACCTGGCCCAGCCGGCAGACCACCAGGGCTCCGCGCTGGCTGTCGACCGACCTGCGCGACGGCAACCAGGCCCTGATCGACCCCATGACACCGGCTCGCAAGCGCCGGATGTTCGAGCTGCTCGTGAACATGGGCTACAAGGAGATCGAGGTCGGGTTCCCCTCCGCCAGCCAGACCGACTTCGACTTCGTCCGGCAGCTCATCGACGACGAGGTCATCCCCGAGGACGTGACGATCTCGGTCCTCACCCAGGCGCGTGAGGACCTGATCGAGCGCACGGTGCAGTCGCTGGTGGGTGCCCGGCTGGCCAACGTCCACCTGTACAACGCGACCGCGCCGCTGTTCCGGCGCGTGGTGTTCGGCGTCGACAAGGACGAGTGCCGCGCCATCGCCGTACGCGGCACCGAGCTGGTGATGAAGTACGCCGAGGAGCTGCTCGCCGACACCGACTTCGGCTACCAGTACTCCCCGGAGATCTTCACCGGCACCGAGCTGTCGTTCGCGGTAGACGTATGCGAGGCCGTGTCCGACGTCTGGCAGCCCGGGCCCGGCCGCGAGATCATCCTCAACCTGCCGGCGACCGTGGAGATGTCCACGCCGAACGTGTACGCCGACCAGATCGAGTGGTTCTCGCGGCAGCTGACCCGCCGCGAGCACTCGGCGGTCTCGCTGCACCCGCACAACGACCGCGGCACCGCGGTCGCGGCGACCGAGCTGGCCATGATGGCCGGCGCCGACCGGGTCGAGGGCTGTCTGTTCGGGCACGGCGAGCGCACCGGCAACGTCTGCCTGGTCACGCTCGGCATGAACCTGTTCAGCCAGGGCATCGACCCGATGATCGACTTCTCCGACATCGACGAGATCCGCCGCACCGTTGAGTGGTGCACGCAGCTGCCGGTGCACCCGCGGCACCCGTACGCCGGCGACCTCGTCTACACCGCGTTCTCGGGCTCGCACCAGGACGCGATCAAGAAGGGCCTCGAGGCGCTCCAGCGCGACGCCGACGACGCGGGCGTGCCGGTCGGGGAGTACCCCTGGGAGGCGCCGTACCTGCCGATCGACCCCAAGGACGTCGGCCGCAGCTACGAGGCCGTCATCCGGGTCAACAGCCAGTCGGGCAAGGGCGGCGTCGCGTACGTGATCAAGGCCGAGCACATGCTCGACCTGCCGCGCCGGCTGCAGATCGAGTTCAGCCGCGTGGTGCAGGAGCACACCGACACCGCGGGCGGCGAGCTCGCCTCGGACGAGATCTGGGAGATGTTCGAGCGCGAGTACCTCAACCGCCGCGAGCCGCTCGCCCTCAACTCCGTGCACACCTCGTCCGCGTCCGGTGCACGCGACGCGCTCACGGTCAACGTCTACGTCGACGGCGAGCAGCGGTCGCTGGAGGGCGAGGGCAACGGCCCGATCGCCGCGTTCGTCGACGCGATCAAGTGGGTCGGCTACGACGTGCGCGTGCTCGACTACCACGAGCACGCGCTGTCCTCCGGCGGCGACGCGATCGCCGCCGCGTACGTCGAGTGCGAGGTCGGCGACCAGGTGCTGTGGGGCGTCGGTCTCGACGCCAACATCGTGACCGCGTCGCTGCAGGCGGTGATCTCGGCGGTCAACCTGGCCGGCTAGGGCCCGGCGGACGACCAACCGATGCGGCAGACCCGCCCACAAGCCATGTAACCGGGTCATGTGGGCGCTTTCCACGGGTTGCGATCCGAGGGAAGCGCCCATACGCCTCGGTAGGACGTCTGGGTTCGCGGCCTCGACCGGTCAGGCGACCGCCATCCCACGGCGAATGGTTGCTTCCCTCGGTTCATACGCCGAGGAAGGGAACCACTACACCCGGTTACGTGGCTTGTGGCACCCGGCGCCAGTCGCGCACACACACGTCGCGGGGGTCCCCTGCCACGAACCTATTGGCGTAGGGGACCCCCGCGACGAAACCTGGGCCGTTCGGCCCGTGTGTGGGCCGTGCGGTATCAGCCCGCGGCGTCTTCGGGCTGGATGCCCAGCGTGAACTGCACGCCGCCGGACTCGTCGACCTGCGCGTCGAGGACCTTGTCGTCGAGGGTCTCCGCGGCGGTCTCCTCGAGGAACACCCGGGCACCCTGCTCCTCGACCACCTGGTCACCGGGCTCGGGGGAGTTGGCCGTGGTCAGCGCGAGCTCGGCCTGCTGGCCGTCACCCTGCTGCACGATGCGGAGCCCGGAGCCCTCAGGCTGCTCCTGGCTCTCGTTGATGTTCTTGATGACTGCGCTTGCGTTCTCGGTCAGGGTGAGCACGACTGCTCCTCCCGGATAGAAGACAGGGTTCCCAAGCGTCCCTGCCCGCCAACCCCGGCGTCAAACGCCGCGGCACGGGGTTACTGGGGCGTAACCTCGCGTACCGCGCGTCGTTGGCCCCTGTGTTGACCACTGTGATCTCGGTCTCCACTGGTATTTCGAGAAGGAGCCTTCGTGCGTCGCGTCCTCGCCGTCACCACGCTGTCCGCCGTCGCCGCGCTCGCCGCGTCCGGGGTGAGCACGCCTGCTGTCGGCGCTCCGCCGCCCGACCCCTACGGCACGGTGCGCAACATCCTGCCGCCCGGGCAGTCGGGCACGATCACCGCGACCGACCTCGCCAAGGTGATCGCCGGCGACCCGCAGGGCCGGGTGGCGGTGGACGGCAAGAACGCGCCGAAGAACTTCGCCGACCAGCTCGAGATGTACGACGGCCTCAACACGGTGAAACCCTCCGCCATCGACCCCGGTGACCTCGAGCGCTACTACAAGGACGCCGGGTTCACGCCCAACCAGGTGGTCCGCTCCGCGCAGCCGCGCCCGGGAGTGCAGATCCAGTGGGACGAGTACGGCGTGCCCTACATCCACGGCGACACCGACGCCGACACCGCGTTCGGTGCCGGCTACGCCGCCACCAAGGACCGGATGTTCCTCATGGACGTGCTGCGGCACGCGGGTCGCGCTCGGCTCGCCGAGTTCGCGGGCGCCACCAAGTCCAACCTGGAGATGGACCAGACGCAGCTGCGCAGCGCCTTCTACACCGAGGCCGAGGCCCAGGACCAGATAGCCAACTCCGCCAAGCGCTTCCCGCCCGATCTCGCGCAGCGCGGCCTGACCGCCGCCGACGCGTTCATCGCCGGCATCAACGCCGCACAGGACGACATGTGCCCGGTGATCACGGCCCCGACCTGCCCGGCCGAGTACGCGGCGCTGCAGAAGCAGCCGAGTGACTGGACCCGCGCCGACATCACCTACGTCGCCTCGCTGGTCGGTGGCATCTTCGGCAAGGGCGGCGGCGGTGAGTACGCCAACGCGGTCTGGCTGCAGCGCCTGCAGGCACGCTTCGGTGCCGCCCAGGGCCGTGCCATCTACGACGACCTGCGGTCCAAGAACGACGCCGAGGCGCCCACCACGTCGAGCCTGACCACGCCCTACGGCGGCGGTGGCGTCGACGAGACCAAGCCGGGCGTGGCCATGCCCGACCTCGACGGACCGACCGCACCCGGCACCGGCGACCCCGTCTCGGGCGGCTCCCCGCTCGACGCCCTGCCCACCGGCATGGACCGGCTGCAGCACCCCGACCAGAACCTGCAGACGGCGACCATCAACCTGCCGCAGGGCTCGATCGACGTGCCGCTGACGCAACAGGGCATGAGCAACGCCCTTCTCGTCGGTGCGCAGGACACGACCTCCGGCCACCCCGTCACGGTGTTCGGCCCGCAGACGGGCTACTTCACGCCGCAGCTGCTGACCGAGGAGGTGCTGGTCGGGCCGAACATCAAGGCCAGGGGAGTGTCGTTCGCCGGCACCAACCTGGTGGTGCAGCTCGGCCGCGGCGTCGACTACGCCTGGTCGGCGACCTCGGCCAGCAACGACAACGTCGACACCGTCGCCGAGCGGCTGTGCGAGCCCGACGGCAGTGAGCCGACCGTGCACTCCGAGCACTACCTGCGCAACGGCGAGTGTGTGCCGATGGACCGGCACGTGCACAGCGAGACGGCGCTGCCGAGCCCGACGGCTCCCGGACCGCCGCAGACCTACAGCTTCCTGGTGCTCCGCACCGACCACGGCATCGTGCAGACCCGTACGACCGTGGACGGCCATCCGGTGGCGATCGTGCTCGAGCGCAGCACCTACCACCACGAGGTGGACTCGGTGCTGGGCTTCTCCGAGCTCAACGACCCGGGTTTCGTGCACGACGCCCAGAGCTTCCAGAACGCCGTCAAGGACATCGACTACACCTTCAACTGGTTCTATGCCGACGACCGCGACATCGCCTACTTCTCGTCAGGTCGACTCCCGGTGCGATCCGACCAGGTCGACTACGACCTGCCGCGCTGGGGCGACTCGCAGTACGACTGGCAGGGCTGGCTGCCGCAGGACCAGCACCCGCAGCAGATCGACCCGCCCAGCGGTCACCTGGTGAGCTGGAACAACAAGACCGCGCCGGGCTTCTCCGCCGCCGACGACGTCTACGGCTACGGGCCGGTCTACCGCAGCCTCGCGCTCTCGGACCGCGTCGAGCAGGCCACCGCCGGCGACGGCACGGTCGACCCGTCCGAGCTCGACGGGATCATGATGGACGCCGCCACCGTGGACGTGCGCGCCCGTTACACGCTGCCGTGGCTGTTGCGGGTGATCGGCGACGACCCGCGCACCTCCGCGGCACGTGGGCTGCTCAGCGACTGGCTGGCCGACGGTGCGCACCGGGTCGACCGCGACCGCGACGGCACCTACGCACACCAGCAGGCGATCGCGCTGTTCGACTCCTGGTGGCAGGACGGCGACCAGTCGGTCGCCTACGACGTGCTGGCCGGTCGCCTCGGCGACACGCTGGTGCGGCGGCTGCCCGAGCCTCTCGACGACCACCCGCGACTGGGTGTCGGGTCGTCCTGGAACGACGTCGGCTGGTACGGCTACCTGTCCAAGGACCTGCGCTCGGTGCTGGGGCAGAACGTGGCCGACCCGTACTCCACCGGCTACTGCGGCGGTGGCGACCTGGCGACCTGCCGCCGCGACCTGCGTGCCTCGCTGCGCGCCGCGGTCGCGCGGGTGACGCAGGAGCAGGGCGTCTCCTCGGTGAGCGACCTGACCTACGACAAGAACCAGGACGACATCCGCAGCGTCACCGCGGGGACCGTCGGAGTGCGGCCGATCGACTGGCAGAACCGGCCCACCTTCCAGCAGGTGGTGGCGTTCCTGTCGCACCGGCCGCGCTGACTCCACACGGCTTGCCCGGCTCGGCTTCCCGCCCTGGTGGGCGGCGTGCTGGACAATGGGTGCGTGGGTCTGTACCGAGACGAAGCCGTGGTGCTGCGCACCCAGAAGCTGGGTGAGGCCGACCGGATCGTCGCGCTGCTGACCCGCCGGCACGGACGCGTCCGCGCGGTCGCCAAGGGGGTCCGGCGTACCTCCTCGCGCTTCGGGTCGCGCCTGGAGCCGTTCATGCACGTCGACCTGCAGCTGGCCGAGGGCCGGTCGCTGGACGTGGTCACCCAGGCCGAGACGCTCACGCCGTTCGGCGAGAGCGTGTGCGCCGACTACCGCCTCTACACCACCGGCACCGCGATGCTGGAGACCGCCGAGCGACTGGTCGCCGAGGAGCACGAGCCGAGCCTGCAGCAGTACCTGCTGCTGCTCGGTGGGCTGCGGGTGCTGGCGCGGCGTGAACGCGACCCGGGCCTGGTGCTCGACGCCTTCCTGCTGCGCTCGCTGGCGGTCGCCGGATATGCCCCGACGTTCGCCGACTGCGCGGCGTGCGGGCGGCCGGGTCCGCACCGGGGGTTCAGCCCGCCTGCGGGCGGCAGCCTGTGCAGCGACTGCCGCCGGCCCGGCATGGCCACGCCGGCGGAGGAGGCGGTCGTGCTGCTCGCGGCGTTGCTCGCCGGCGACTGGGGGATCGCGGAGCAGTCAGAGGAGCGGCACCGCCGCGAGGCCAGCGGGCTGGTGGCGGCCTACCTGCAGTGGCACCTCGAGCGCGGGCTGCGCTCGCTGGCGCACGTCGACCGCACGCCGGTCAACCCGGCGTGAGTTCGCGTCGACGACCGGTCAGCGGGTCGCGCTGGCCGCGTTGACGTGGTTTCTGACGTTGTTCCCGGAGCCGGACGCGTTGTTCGCGGCGCTCAGCTCGTCCAGCGAGTGGTTGAACCGCTCGAGCAGGCCCGCGAACGCGTCGACGTCGTCCTCCGACCAGTCGAGTAGTAGCGCGTTGAGCTGGCTGCGCCGGTGCTGGCGCGTGGCCTGCACCGCCTGCCTGCCGGAGTCGGTCAGCGAGAGCATGCTCACCCGCCGGTCACGCGCGTCGGTGGTGCGTGCGGCCAGTGCCGCCCGCTCCAGTGACTGCACCTGACGCGTGATCGTCGACGGGTCCAGCCCGAACGCCGTCGCCAGCGCGCCCAGCCGTTGTGGTCCCTCGTCGTCCAGCCGGCACAGGATCGCGTACGCCGACCGGTCGAGGTCGATCTCGGCGTGGCTGCCCATGATGTGTACCCGCTGAGCGCGCCGGAAGAGCATCGTCATCTGTTGTTCGATACGTGTACGTGCGTCGCCCATATTTCTTCCTTCGTGGCCCATGTACATGCTGTCAGGGATACCGGCGAGGCACCAGCCCCCACGCGTCCGCCACAATGTGGTCTGCTCCGTCGAGGCGTGGAAGGAAGGACGTGCGTCGCAGCCGCAAACCCGTGCCACCTGCCGAGGTGAGGCGCCCGGCTCCGCACCCCTCGGGTGCGACCCCGCCGAGACTGCCCGCCGACCTCGTGCCTCGGCACGTGGCCATCGTGATGGACGGCAACGGGCGGTGGGCGAACGAGCGCGGGCTGCCGCGGACGAAGGGCCACGAGATGGGCGAAGCGGCCCTGTTCGACGTCGTCGAGGGCGCCATCGAGCTGGGGATCGGGCACGTCTCCGCGTACGCCTTCTCCACCGAGAACTGGCGACGTCCCACCGACGAGGTGCGGTTCCTGATGGGGTTCAACCGCGACGTGATCCGTCGTCGTCGTGACGACATGCACGCGCTGGGCGTGCGCGTGCGCTGGGCCGGGCGGCGACCGAAGCTCTGGGCCAGCGTCATCAAGGAGCTGGAGACCGCGGAGGAGCTCACCCGCGACAACTCGGTGCTCACGCTGACCATGTGCGTGAACTACGGCGGCCGCGCGGAGATCGCCGACGCGGCTGCGGCTCTCGCCCGCGACGCCATGCGTGGGCGGGTGAACCCAGACCGGGTCAACGACAAGGTGTTCGCCCGCTACCTCGACGAGCCCGACATGCCCGACGTCGACCTGTTCTGGCGCACGTCGGGGGAGCAGCGGACCTCGAACTTCCTTCCCTGGCAGGCGGCCTACGCCGAGATGGTGTTCACCGACGTGCTGTGGCCCGACGTCGACCGGCGCAGCCTCTGGGAGGCGGTGGAGATCTACGCAGGCCGTAGTAGGAGGTACGGCGGGGCGGTCGACGAGCCGTCGCTCTGACGCCCACGCCCGCGGGTGCTCAGCGGGGACGGCATACGTCGCAGGTGCCGAAGATCTCCAGCGTGTGGCTGATGTCGGCGAAGCCGTGCTCGGCGGCCACCCGGTCGGCCCACCGCTCCACGGTCGGCCCGGCCACCTCGACGGTGTGGCCGCAGTGGCGGCACACGAGGTGATGGTGGTGACCGTCGCTGCAGCGGCGGTACAGCGCCTCGCCCTCGCCGGTGCGCAGCACGTCGACCTCCCCGGAGTCGGCCAGCGCCTGCAGTGTCCGGTAGACGGTCGTCAGCCCGACGTTCTCGCCGCGCTCCTTGAGCAGCGTGTGGATGTCCTGGGCGCTGCGGAAGTCGTCGACCGCGTCCAGCGCCGCGGAGACGGCGCGCCGCTGCCGGGTCGGTCGCATCTCAGTGCTCGTCATAGTGGTCTCCGTGTGCGGCGTGGCGGTGACCGTCGTGCACGTAGTCGAGGTGGTCGCCGTGCATGACCGCCTGGTGGCCGCAGCGGTCGCCGTGCTGGTGCGGGTGCGATCCGGCGGTCTCGTGCTCGGCGGGTACGGCGAGCACGTCGACGTCCTCGAACGGCGCGGCCAGCTGCCGTCTGCGTCGTACCAGCGCCCCGACCGGCCAGGTGGCGGCGAAGCCGGCGAGTGCGAGGATCACGATCGTGGCGCCCGGTGCCGCGCCGACGTAGAACGACGTGAACACCCCGCCGATGCTGGCCGCGGTGCCCAGGCCCATCGCGGCGAGCAGCGTGACCCGGAACCCGCGGGTCAGCTGCTGTGCAGTGGCCGCCGGGATCACCATCAGCGCCGACACCAGCAGCAGCCCGACCGTGCGCATCGCGACGGTGACCGTCACCGCTGCCATCACCGCGAGCAGGATGCTGTAGACGCGAACGTCGATGCCCTGCACGCGGGCGAAGTCCTCGTCCTGGCAGACCGCGAACAGCTGGGGCGCCAGGCCTACGGCGAGTGCCACCACCACCAGCGCGAGAGCGGCGACGGTCACCAGGTCGGTGGTCTGCACGGTGATGATCGAGCCGAACAGGTAGGACTGCAGGGTCGCGGCGCTGCCGCCGGCCATGCCGATGAGCAGCACGCCCCCGGCGATGCCGCCGTAGAACAGCAGCGCCAGCGCGACGTCGCCGCTGGTGCGGCCACGGGCACGGATCAGCTCGATCGCGAGCGCACCGAACACGGAGACGACCACCGCGGTGAGCATCGGCGCCTGTCCGGTCAGCAGCCCCAGCGCGACGCCGGTGACCGCGACGTGCCCGATGCCGTCGCCGAGCAGGGCCAGCCGCCGCTGCACGAGGTAGGTGCCGACCGCGGGCGCGGCCAGCCCGGTGACCAGCGCGGCCAGCAGGGCCCGCTGCATGAAGGCGAAGTCGAGAAGGCTCACATCGGCCACCCGCTGTCGAGGACGGTGGGCCCGGAGGGGCCCTCGGGGTGTGCGTGGTCGTGGAAGGCGTGCAGCGCGGCGCCGGGGCGGGGGGCCCCGTCATAGGCGATGCGGCCGTCGTGCACCACGACCGTGCGGTGGATCAGCGTCTCCAGCGCGCCCAGCTCGTGTGCGACCAGCAGCACGGTGGCGCCGCTGGCCGCGACCGCGCCGAGCGCGTCGGCGAACGCCTGCTGGCTGTGCAGGTCGACCCCCGCGGTCGGCTCGTCGAGCACCAGCAGGTCCGGCTGGCCTGCCAGGGCGCGCGCGATCAGCACGCGCTGCTGCTGCCCGCCGGACAGCGCGGAGGCGCTGTCGTGGCGGCGGTCGCCGAGCTCGACCGCGTCCAGCGCGTCGGCGATCGCGGCGCGGTCGGCGCGGCGCAGCGGGCGCAGCAGGCCGCGGCGGGCCAGACGTCCGGAGGCGACGACCTCCCAGACCGTCGCCGGGACCCCGGTGCCCGCGGCAAGCCGCTGCTGGACGTAGCCCACCCGGTGCCAGGAGGAGAACCGCGGCAGCGGCGTGCCGAACAGCTCCACCGTCCCGCGGGCGAGCGGGACGAGGCCGAGGGTCGCGCGGACCAGCGTCGACTTGCCGGAGCCGTTGCTGCCGAGCAGCGCGACCACCTCGCCCGCGCCGACGGCGAGGTTGATGCGGCGCAGCACCGGCCTGCCGCCGAGTGCGACGGAGCCGTCTTGGACCAGCAGCACGGTGCTCATGGGCAGTCGTTCGCCTTGCGGAGGGCGGCCAGGTTGGCGCGCATCAGCGAGAAGTAGTTCTCGCCGGCGGTCTGGTCCGACAGCCCCTCGATCGGGTCGAGCACCGCGGTGTGCACGCCGACCTCGTCGGCCAGGGTTCGAGCGATCGCCGGGCTGCTCAGGGTCTCGGTGAAGATCGTGGTCACGTGCTCTGCCTCCACCAGGCGCTTGAGCTGGGCCAGCCGGGCCGGGCTGGGCTCGACGTCGGGGCTGATGCCCGCGATGGGGACCATGCGCAGACCGTAGCGTGCGGCCAGGTGCCCGAACGCCGCATGACTGGTGACGAACGCACGCCGCCGGCAGTCGGCGAGGCCCCTCTGGAACTGCCCGTCGAGCGTGTGCAGGTCGCTCACCAGGTCGGCGGCGTTGCGGCGGTAGTCGGCGGCGTGCTCGGGGTCGGTGCGCTCCAGCGCCCGGGCGACCGCGGTCGCCACGGTCGCCAGCTTGGTGGGGTCCTGCCAGATGTGCGGGTCGCGGAGGTGTGCGGAGGCGCTCGGTCGCAGCGGAACCAGGTGGGTGACCTCGACGACGTCGCCGTGCTTGTTCTCGCCCACGGCGTCGTCGACGGCGGGCTGGAACCCCTTCTCGTAGACGACCACGTCGGCCTCGGCGACCTCGACCACCTGCTGCGGGGTCAGCTCGAGGTCGTGCGGCTCCGCACCGGGTGCGGTGAGGTTGACGACCTCGGCGTGGGAACCGGCGATGCGCTGGGCGACGTAGGCGTACGGGTAGAACGCGGCCACCACGGACGTGCCGGCGCCGCTCAGGGGGAGGGCGGCGCAGCCGGCCGGCAGTGTGGCGAGCAGCGCTGCTGCCACGCACACGACCGGCCACCTGAACATGGAAACGATTATCAGCACAGATGAAAACGATTGTCAAAACCCGTTGGCGACGGGTGGCCCGCTGGCGCGTTCGGGCTCGACCGGGTTGGATGAGGTGCCGCGGAAACGGATGCACGACCGACCGCACGACCGACCGCACGACCGACCGCACGACCAGGAGCCGAGCCCGGCCCGACGCGGGCCGGAGAGGCCGGAGGAGCGAACAGCATGACCACTGTGGCATTCATCGGGCTGGGGATCATGGGCCTGCCGATGGCCAAGAACCTGCTCGACGCCGGGAACGACGTCGTCGGCCACAACCGCAGCCGGGGCAAGGTCGACACGTTCGTCGAGGCCGGGGGCAAGGGCGCCGACAGCGCCGTCGACGCCGCGCGGCACGCCGACGTGGTGATCACGATGCTGCCCGACTCACCGGACGTGGAACGGGTGCTGCTCGGCACCGGCGAGGGCGACGGGGTGTTCGACCACGTCGCCGAGGGGACGCTGGTCGTTGACATGAGCACGATCCGGCCCGACACGGCGCGGCACCTTGCCGAGGCCGGTGCGGCGAAGGGGCTCCGGGTGCTCGACGCACCCGTCAGCGGCGGCGACCAGGGCGCGATCGACGGCACCCTGTCGATCATGGTCGGCGGGTCCGAGGAGGACTTCGAGCGGGGCAGGCCGCTGTTCGACGCGATGGGTAAGACCGTCGCGCACGTCGGCCCGGCCGGCGCCGGCCAGACCGTGAAGGCCGCCAACCAGCTCATCGGCGCCGGCAACCTGCAGCTTGTCGCGGAGGCGCTGGTGTTCCTCGAGGCGCACGGGGTCGACACCGACACCGCCGCCCGAGTGCTGGGCGGCGGGATGGCCGGCAGCGCGATGCTCGAGCGCAAGGGGCCGGCCATGCGCGCGCGGGACTTCCAGCCCGGCTTTCGGGTCGAGCTGCACCACAAGGACCTCGGCATCGTGCAGGCCGCCGCCCGCGAGGCCGGCGTGACCATCCCGCTGGGCGCGGTGGTCTCGCAGCTGATGGGGTCCCTGGTCGCTCAGGGGCGGGGCGCGCTCGACCACACCGCTCTGGTGACCGTGGTGGAGCAGCTGTCCGGCCGCGACGGCCGGGGCTGAGGCTCGACCTACGTGGGACGATGGGGTCGTGTCCAACCGCCGCCGTACCGCCGCTGACCGGGCCCGGTCCTACTCCGCACAGCACCCGTCGACGCATGGCTCGTCCCGTCCGTTCGGTGGCCGTCCCCACGGCGGCACCCGCAGCTACGCGGTGCTCAAGCGCCTGCACGCGATGCCGCGCTGGACGATCCCGCTCGCGACGATCGTCCTGGTGTTCGTGGGCATCTACGGCGGCGTCTTGCTGGGCGGCCTCTGCCTGCTGGCCCTGGCCGGCTTCCTCGGCTGGCTGGCCTACCTCGCCTGGCCGCAGCTGAAGCAGCGCGAGCGGCTGCTCCGCGCGCTGGTGCTCGGCCTGCTCGTCGGTGCCGCGGTGACCCGGCTGTTCGGGCTGTGGGGCTGAGTTGTGCAGGTGGTGATGCGCTTCCGGCTGCCGGAGTCCGCGGCCGGGAAGTTCCTCGACGACGCGCAGGCCGCGCTGCGCGCACTCGCTCAGCGCCCGGGCTACGTCGACGGCGTCATCGGCCGGGCGACCGACGACCCGACCCTGTGGCTGATGACGCTGCGGTGGGACAGCGTCGGCGCGTACCGCCGGGCCCTGAGCGCCTACGACGTGAAGGTCGCGGCGGTGCCACTGCTGTCGACCGCGATCGACGAGCCGACCGCCTACGAGGTGCTGGCCGACGCCGACTCGCGCCGTGACAGCGACCGCACGGCCGACCACGGTTGGCGCCGGGGATAGCCTAGGGAGTTCTTGCACGACCGCCGACACCCAGCCGGATGGAGTGATCCACGTGGCCAGCCAGGTCAGGACCGTCCCGATCGACAGCGTCGTGAGCCTCTGCAAGCGGCGCGGGTTCGTCTACCCCTGTGGCGAGATCTACGGCGGCACGCGGTCGGCATGGGACTACGGACCGCTCGGTGTCGAGCTCAAGGACAACATCAAGCGCCAGTGGTGGCGCACGATGGTGCAGGGCCGGGACGACATCGTCGGCCTCGACTCCTCGGTGATCCTGCCCACAAAGGTATGGGAGGCCTCCGGCCACCTCGACGCGTTCGTCGACCCGCTGGTGGAGTGCCAGAGCTGCCACAAGCGGTTCCGCGCCGACCAGCTGCAGGAGGAGTACGCCGCCAAGAAGGGCATCGACAACCCCGACTCGGTCGACATGGGGCTGATCGCCTGCCCCAACTGCGGCACCAAGCACGCCTGGACCGAGCCCCGGATGTTCAACGGCCTGCTCAAGACCTACCTGGGCCCGGTGGAGAGCGAGGAGGGGCTGCACTACCTGCGTCCGGAGACCGCGCAGGGCATCTTCATCAACTTCCTCAACGTGATGAACTCCGCGAGGCGCAAGCCGCCGTTCGGCATCGGCCAGATCGGCAAGAGCTTCCGCAACGAGATCACGCCCGGGAACTTCATCTTCCGAACCCGTGAGTTCGAGCAGATGGAGATGGAGTTCTTCGTGCAGCCCGGCAGCGACGAGGAGTGGCACGAGTACTGGCTGAACGAGCGGATGCGGTGGTTCACCGACCTCGGCATCCGGTCGGAGAACCTCAGGTTCTACGAGCACCCGCAGGAGAAGCTCTCCCACTACTCCAAGCGGACCGTCGACATCGAGTACCGGTTCAACTTCGGCGGCAAGGAGTTCGACGAGCTCGAGGGCATCGCCAACCGGACCGACTTCGACCTGTCCACCCACGCCAAGCACTCCGGGCAGGACCTGTCGTACTTCGACCAGGAGCTCGGCGAGCGGTGGGTGCCGTACGTCATCGAGCCGGCCGCCGGAGTCAACCGGTCGATGATGGCGTTCCTCGTCGACGCCTACAGCGAGGACGAGGCGCCCAACGCCAAGGGCGGCGTCGACAAGCGCACGGTGCTCCGGCTCGACCGACGGCTGTCGCCGGTCAAGGCCGCCGTGCTGCCACTGTCCCGCAACGCCGACCTGACGCCACGGGCGAAGGCGCTCGCGAACGAGCTGCGCGCGTGCTGGAACGTCGAGTTCGACGACGCCGGTGCCATCGGCCGGCGCTACCGTCGGCACGACGAGATCGGCACGCCGTACTGCGTCACCGTCGACTTCGACACCCTCGACGACCAGGCCGTCACGGTGCGCGAGCGCGACACCATGCAGCAGGAGCGGGTCGCGATCGACCAGGTGCAGTCCTACCTGGCGCAGCGGCTCATCGGCTGCTGACCCGTCGGCGCAAGAGTCCGGATCCGCCCAACGGCTCAGGTCACCGGCTGGACGAGCATGCCCGACACGGGCTCGCCGCTCTTGTCCTGGCTGTCGATCGTGGTCACCAGCACCCGGTCGCCGACCGCGATGTCCGGTGTGTCCGGCGCGACGTAGTACTGGTCGCAGAACGGCGCGTCGGAGGTGCCGGGCCGCTGCACGCAGATCAAAGCGCCATCGTCGGCGAAGCTCGAGACGACGCCGGTGAAGCTCGTCGCGCTCGGGCTGCCACCAAAGGCCAGCGCCCGCACGCCGGCGACCGAGGCGAGCACGACCGCGGCGATGAGCACGCCCGCCCCCGCCTTTACCGAGCGCGCGGGCTTGCGGGAGCCGCTGTGCGTGCCGCGGTGACGTGACGGTGCCATCGTGCCCTCCAGGTGTGCCGCCACACCTTAGGCGCAACCCGCCCCGCGGTGAACTCCTGGGCCACCGCCGCGGACTACGATCGACAGCCATGAAGCGCATGCCCGCACCTGGACGACTCGCGGTCGCCGTCCTCGCCGCCGGACTGCTGGTCACGACCTCCTGCACCGCCGACGGCGGGGGGTCCGCGGCGCCCAAGTCTCGCCCCGCCGCGCCGGAGACCCCTGCCTCGCCGACGCCCACCCAGGTGGACCTCGACATGGGTCAGCCGGCGACGTTCCGGCTGCACGGCCGCGGCGGCGAGGCCTCGCGCGTGCGCCTGGTGGTCACCGGCGTCAAGCGCGGCAAGATCAAGGACCTGAACCAGTTCCAGCTCGACCGCGAGACCAAGAAGTCGACGCCGTACTACGCGACCGTGCGGGTCACCAACCGGGGCAGCGGCGACCTGTCGGGCACCCAGGTGACGCTGTGGGCGTTCGACTCGACCGGGACCGTGCGTCCCCCCGCCGAGGTGGTCGGGGCGTTCCACAAGTGCCAGAACAACCCGCTGCCGCACAAGTTCACCCAGGGGAAGTCGGCGCGCACCTGCCTGCTGTACCTGCTCCCGAAGGGCACCGCCCTGCAGGCGGTGCAGTACCGCACCGAGGACCTCGCGCCGTACAGCTGGACGGTCGGCTGAGGCTGGACGGGGACTGGGCCGGGCCCGGACCGAGGACAGCTGCCCAGGCGCTGGGACAATGGCGTGATGACCCGCCCGACTCCCGCCCCGAGCGCGCTGCGGCTCGGCCGTCTCACGGTCGACCCGCCGGTGGTGCTGGCCCCGATGGCCGGCGTGACCAACGCCGCCTACCGCCGCCTGTGCAGCGAGCAGGGCGCGGGGCTGTACGTGTGCGAGATGATCACCTCGCGCGGGCTGGTCGAGCGTGACCGCTCCACGCTGGCGATGCTGGCGTTCGATCCCGCCGAGCGCGTCCGGTCGGTGCAGCTGTACGGCGTCGACCCGGTCTACGTGGGCAAGGCCGTCGAGATCCTGTGCGGCGAGTACGGCGTGCAGCATGTCGACCTCAACTTCGGCTGCCCGGTCCCGAAGGTGACCCGCAAGGGCGGCGGCTCGGCGCTGCCCTGGAAGCGGCGGCTGCTCGGCGACATCCTCGCCTCGGCGGTGGGCGCCGCGGAGCCGTACGACGTGCCCGTGACCATGAAGACCCGCAAAGGTATCGACGACGACCACCTGACCTACCTCGACGCGGGACGCATCGCCCAGGAGACCGGCTGCGCGGCGATCGCGCTGCATGGCCGCACCGCCGCCCAGCACTCCTCGGGGCAGGCCGACTGGGACGCGATCGCGGCCCTGGTGCGGCACGTGGACATCCCGGTGCTCGGCAACGGCGACATCTGGGAGGCCGCCGACGCGCTGCGCATGGTGGAGCAGACCGGCTGCGGGGGTGTGGTGGTCGGCCGCGGCTGCCTCGGGCGCCCGTGGCTGTTCCGCGACCTGGCGGACGCGTTCGCCGGGCACGCGGCGACCGCGCTGCCGGCGCTCGGCGAGGTGGCCGCGGTGATGCGCCGCCACTGCGAGCTGCTGGTGCAGTTCATGGGGGAGGAGCGGGGCTGCAAGGAGTTCCGCAAGCACGTCGCCTGGTACCTCAAGGGGTTCAACGTGGGCGGTGAGGTCCGGCGCCGCCTCGGCCTGGTCGACACCCTGGCGGCCCTGGACGGGCTGCTCGAGGGGCTCGACCCCGGCGAGCCGTACCCGGTCGAGGAGCTCGGCACGCCACGCGGCCGGCAGGGCACGCCCAAGCGGGTCGCCCTGCCCGACGGGTGGCTGTCCAGCCGCGAGGTCGGTGCGGTCGAGGCGGCCGCGGAGTCCGGCATCTCCGGAGGCTGACCGGCGGTACAGTCCCGGTGGGACGGGTCCTCGCGACGGCTGGAGTAAGCAGATGCCGAAGTACGTGTTCGACTTCGCCGAGGGCAGCAAGGACATGAAGGACCTGCTCGGCGGCAAGGGCGCGAACCTCGCCGAGATGACCAACCTCGGGCTGCCCGTACCGCCGGGCTTCGTCATCTCCACCGAGGCATGCCAGGCCTTCCTGAGCGACGGCAAGGAGCCCGACGGGCTCGCCGACGAGGTGAGCGAGCACCTGCGTGCGCTCGAGCAGTCCATGGGCAAGCGGCTCGGCGACCCGCAGGACCCGCTGCTGGTGTCGGTGCGCAGCGGCGCCAGGTTCTCCATGCCGGGGATGATGGAGACGGTGCTCAACGTCGGTCTCAACGACGAGTCCGTGCAGGGGCTGGCGCGCCAGTCCGGCAGCGACCGGTTCGCCTGGGACTCCTACCGGCGGCTGCTGCAGATGTTCGGGACCACCGTGCTCGGGATCCCGGACGCGCCGTTCGAGGAGGCGATCGAGGAGTGCAAGCGGTCCCGCGGCAGCGACGACGACCTCGACCTCACCGTCGAGGACTTCCAGTCGCTGGTCGACAGGTTCAAGCAGGTCGTCGCCGACCATTCCGACAGTGGGTTCCCGCAGGAGCCCCGTGAGCAGATGGACCTCGCGGTACGCGCGGTGTTCGAGTCCTGGAACGCCGAGCGCGCGGTCCTGTACCGCCGCCAGGAGCGCATCCCGGCCGACCTCGGCACGGCGGTCACCATCTGCTCGATGGTCTTCGGCAACCTGGGCATGGACTCCGGCACCGGCGTGGCGTTCACCCGCGACCCGGCGACGGGCGCGCAGGGCATCTACGGCGACTACCTGCAGAACGCGCAGGGCGAGGACGTCGTCGCCGGCATCCGCAACACCAAGCCGCTGGCCGAGCTCCAGAGGCTCGACAGCTCCTCCTACGACGAGCTTCTCCAGATCATGGCCAGGCTCGAGCGGCACTACCTCGACCTGTGCGACATCGAGTTCACCATCGAGCGCGGCAAGCTGTGGATGCTGCAGACCCGGGTCGGCAAGCGCACGGCCGGGGCGGCGTTCGTGGTGGCCTGTCAGCTCCTCGACGAGGGGCTGATCGACGCCGACGAGGCGCTGCGCCGGGTGAACGGCGCGCAGCTCGCGCAGCTGATGTTCCCGTGGTTCGCCGAGGACGCCGACCGTGAGCGGGTCACCAGGGGCATCGGGGCCTCGCCCGGCGCCGCGTCCGGCCAGATCGTGTTCGACTCGGCCCGGGCGGTGGAGTGGGCCGACGAGGGCCGTCCGGTCGTCCTCGTACGCCGCGAGACCAACCCCGACGACCTCGGCGGCATGATCGCCGCACGCGGCGTGCTCACCAGCCGCGGGGGCAAGACCTCCCACGCGGCGGTGGTCGCCCGGGGGATGGGCAAGACCTGCGTGTGCGGCGCCGAGGAGCTCGAGGTCGACGTCGAGCGTCGGAGGCTGCGCGGGCCCCGCGGGGTGGAGCTGAAGGAGGGCGACACCGTCTCGATCGACGGCACCACCGGCGAGGTGTTCGCCGGGGAGGTGCCGGTCGTGCCGTCCCCGGTCACCCACTACTTCGAGGGCGAGCTGTCCGCCGACGACACCGAGGCCGACGAGCTGGTGCGTGCCGTCGACCGGATCATGCGGCACGCCGACCAGCGGCGGCACCTGCAGGTGCGGGCCAACGCCGACACCGCCGACGACAGCGCCCGCGCGCGCCGTTTCGGGGCCCAGGGGACCGGGCTGTGCCGTACCGAGCACATGTTCCTCGGCCCGCGCCGTGAGCACGTCGAGCACCTGATCCTGGCCGAGTCCGCCGAGGAGAAGCAGCGCGCGCTCGACGAGCTGGCCGGCGACCAGCGCGGTGACTTCGAGCAGATCCTCGGCGCGATGGACGGCCTTCCCGTGACGATCCGGCTGATCGACCCTCCGCTGCACGAGTTCCTGCCGGACATGACCGACCTGGCGGTGGAGGTTGCGCTTGCCAGGGAGCGGGGTCAGGACCCCGGCCGGGCTGGGACCCTGCTGGAGGCGGTGCACCGGCTGCACGAGCAGAACCCCATGTTGGGGCTGCGTGGCGTACGTCTCGGGCTCATCGTCGAGGGGCTGTTCGGCATGCAGGTCAAGGCGATCTCCGACGCCTGTGTGGCGCTGAAGCGGGAGGGCAAGGACCCGCAGCCGGAGGTGATGGTCCCGCTGGTGGCCACCGTGCAGGAGCTGGAGCTGGCCCGCGAGGAGGTCAACCGGGTGCTCGACCTGGTGTCGGAGGAGACCGGCGTCGACGTGCACTGCAAGGTCGGCACCATGATCGAGCTGCCGCGTGCTGCGCTGACCGCCGGCGACATCGCCGGTGCCGCCGACTTCTTCTCGTTCGGCACCAACGACCTGACCCAGATGACCTGGGGGTTCTCCCGCGACGACGTGGAGGCGTCATTCTTCGGCGCGTACATGGAGAAGGGCGTCTTCGGGGTCTCGCCGTTCGAGTCGATCGACCGCGAGGGCGTCGGTGCCCTGGTGCGGATGACCACCGAGGCCGGCCGGACGGCCAACCCCGACATCCACCTCGGGATCTGCGGCGAGCACGGCGGCGACCCCGACAGCGTGCACTTCTTCCACGAGGTCGGGCTCGACTACGTCTCCTGCTCGCCGTTCCGGGTGCCGGTGGCCCGGCTCGAGGCAGGACGCGCCGCGGTGCTCTGACCGCCCCGGCGCTCCCGGGCGGCCGGCGCGAGCAGGAACACCAGCGAGCACACGGCCGCGACCAGCACCAGCGCGTGGTCGAGGCCAACGTGCTCGGCGACGAAGCCGATCGTGGGCGCGCCGGCCAGGAACCCGGCGTAGCCGATGGTCGACACGACGCCGATCGCGTGCGGGCCGCGCCCGGGGATCTCCCCGGCCGCGGACATCGCCGCGGGGAACACCACCGCCAGGCCGAGTCCCCACAGCATCCCGCCGACGACCGCGGCGGCCAGGTACGGCACCAGCGCCACCAGCAGGACGCCGGTGACGGCGGTGGCGCCGGCGAGCCGGAGCACCGGGACGCGGCCGGTACGGCGGATCAGCTCGCCGCCGGCCAGCCGGCCGAAGGTCATGGCCACGTTGAAGGCGGCGAAGGCCAGCGCCCCCAGCGCCTCGGGTGCACCACGCTTGTCGACCAGCACGAGCGCCAGCCAGTCGTTGGACGCGCCCTCGCCCAGCGCGGTGGAGAAGGTGAGCAGGCCGAGCACCAGCTCCAGGCCGGTCAGCCCGGCCGCGCGTGCCGGCGGCGGCTCGCCCTCGGCTGCCCCGGTGCGGGGCCGCTGCCGCAGGTCGGGGGCGAACTGCCGTACGCACCACAGCAGCGTCACCGCGCCGGCCACGGAGACCGCGGGCAGCTGCACGCCCAGCGGCACCCCCGCCGCGGCGCTGCCCGCGCCGAGCAGCGCGCCGGCGACGGTCCCGGCCGAGAAGCCCGCGTGCAGCCGCGGCATCAGCACCCGGCGCCGCAGGCGCTCCAGCGTGTTGCCCTGCACGTTCATCGACACGTCCCAGGTGCCGACGCACCCGCCGAGGAAGAACATCACGACGGTCAGCGCCGCCGGTGTCTGCACGAATGCCAGCGCCGCCCAACCGACCGCGGCCAGCACTCCCGTCACTCCGACCACTGCGGCGCTGCCGAAGCGGTCGGTGAGCCGGGCCGTCCACGGCATGGCCACCATCGAGCCGACGCCGACCGCGAGCAGCGCCAGGCCGAGCCGCGCGGTGCTGGCGTCGACCTGGTCCCGCAGGGTCGGCATGCGCGAGACCGCCTGGGCCATGAAGAAGCCCGCGAGCGCGAAGACCACCACCAACGCCCGCACACTGCCCGTCACGCGCATGAGTCCACCTAACCGGCACGGGCAGGCCGGTTTCGACGCGCCCCCAGGGCGAGACGGGCCGGTCGCGCCGGGGGCGCGGGCTGAGATGATCGGCGGCATGGGTGCAGCGGGCGGCGACGGCGCGTACGGCGCCGACGACGTCGCGCGCTGGGCGCCCGAGCCGTCCAAGCGGTCCAGCCGGGGCCCGTTCCAGCGCGACCACGCCCGGGTGGTGCACTCGGCGTCGCTGCGGCGGCTCGCCGCCAAGACCCAGGTGGTTCGTCCCGGCTCCGACGACTTCGTGCGCAACCGCCTCACCCACACCCTCGAGGTCGCCCAGATCGGGCGCGAGCTGGCGCGGGCGCTCGGGTGCGACCCCGACCTGGTCGAGACCGCCTGCCTGGCGCACGACCTCGGCCACCCGCCGTTCGGGCACAACGGCGAGCGTGCGCTCGACGAGGTCGCCGCCGACATCGGCGGCTTCGAGGGCAACGCGCAGACGCTGCGCATCCTCACCCGGCTCGAGGCCAAGACGGTGTGTCCCGATGGGCGCAGCGCCGGGCTCAACCTGACCCGGGCGGCGCTCGACGCGTCGACCAAGTACCCCTGGGTCTGGGAGGACGCGCCCGCGCCGCTGGGCGCGCACGCGGACGGCTCGCCGCGGCAGATCCGCAAGTTCGGGGTCTACGCCGACGACCTGGAGGTCTTCGGCTGGCTGCGCGCGGGCGCGCCGACGGGCCGCACCTGCCTGGAGGCGCAGGCGATGGACCTCGCCGACGACATCGCGTACTCCGTGCACGACGTCGAGGACGCGGTTGCGGCAGGCCGGATGGACTTCACGCTTCTTGAGGAGGCGGGCGAGCGGGCGGCCGTGTTCGAGGCCGTGCGCGACTGGTACCTCCCCGGTGCATCCTCCGCCGACCTGGAGGCCGCGGTCTCCCGGCTGCAGGCGACGCCCGGGTGGCCGACCCGGCCCTACGACGCGACCCGCCCGTCCCAGGCCGCGCTGAAGAACCTCACCAGCGAGCTGATCGGGCGGTTCTGCAGCGCGGTGGAGGAGCACACCCAGTCCGTCCACGGCGACACGCAGCTGACCCGCTACGACGCCGACCTGCAGGTGCCCGCTCGCACCCGCGAGGAGATCGCGGTGCTCAAGGGCCTGGCCGCGCACTACGTGATGCGCACCGGCGACCGGGTCAGCGTCCTGCAGGGGCAGCGCGACCTGATCGCCGAGCTGGTCAATGCCCTGGACAAGGCCGGGCCGTCCGGGCTGGAGCCGGTGTTCCGGCACGACTACGCCCTTGCGCGAGACGACGCGGGCCGGTTACGTGTGATCGTCGACCAGGTTGCCTCGCTGACCGACGCCTCGGCCGTAGCGTGGCACCGGCAGCTGGTCGACCGCTGAGTGGAAATACGGCGTCGGACGCCTGGTTCGAACGCTGGGGACGAGGGGTGAACGGAGGACGGGCATGAGTCTGGAGCGCATCGTGATCGTCGGCGCGAGCCTGGCAGGAGCCAGGGCTGCGGAGACGCTGCGGTCGGAGGGCTTCACCGGTTCGGTGGTGATGGTCGGCAGCGAGCACCACCTGCCGTACGAGCGACCGCCGCTGTCCAAGGGCGCGCTCAAGGGCGACGACAGCTTTGACTCCGCGACGCTGCACCCCGAGCAGTGGTACGCCGACAACGACATCGACCTGCGGCTCGGCCGCCCGGTCACCCGGCTCGACGTTGCCGGCCACCAGGTGCACGTGCAGGACCAGGGCCCGGTGGACTACGACAAGGTGCTGCTGGCGACGGGGTCGAGCGTGCGCAAGCTCAAGGTTCCGGGGGCCGACGCCGAGGGCGTGCACTACCTGCGCACGCTGGAGGACTCGCAGCGGCTGAAGAAGCGGTTCGAGGCGCAGCCGAGCGTGGTGGTCGTGGGCGCGGGGTGGATCGGCATGGAGGTCGCCGCCGCGGCGCGTGAGCACGGGGCCGCGGTGACGATCCTCGAGCCGCAGGCCACCCCGCTGCACGCCGTGCTCGGGCCCGAGGTCGGCCAGGTCTACGGCGACCTGCACATCTCGCACGGCGTCGACCTGCGCGTGGGTGACGGGCTGGAGGAGATCCTCACCGACTCGGGTCACGTCAGCGGCGTGGTGACCACCAGCGGCCAGCGCCTGGAGGCCGAGATGGTCGTCGTCGGCATCGGCGTGACCCCCAACACCGGGCTGGCCGAGGAGGCCGGGCTCGAGGTCGACAACGGCGTGCTGTGCGACCAGTCGCTGCGCACGTCCGACCCCGACGTCTACGCCGCCGGTGACATCGCGCACTGGTTCAACCCGCTGCTGGGCCAGCGGATCCGGGTCGAGCACTGGGCCAACGCCAACGACGGCGGCGAGGCCGCCGCGCGGGCGATGCTGGGCCAGGACACGGTCTACGACGTGGTGCCGTTCTTCTTCTCCGACCAGTACGACACCGGCATGGAGTACGCCGGCTACGTCCCGCGCGGGGTGGATCCGCAGGTGGTGCTGCGCGGCGACGTGGCCGGGCGGGAGTTCATGGCGTTCTGGCTCGACGACGGGCGCTTGCTGGCCGGGATGCACATGAACGTCTGGGACAGCATCGACGACGTGCAGGCGCACATCCGCGCCGGCCTGCCGGTCGACGCCGAGCGGCTCGCCGACATGTCCGTTCCGGTGGCGGAGGCCGCCCGGAAGTGACATCGGCGGAGCCCGCGGGTCGCGTCCCCACCGGGCGGAGCGCGGTTGTCGGCGGCAGTCGGGGACGGACCACCCGACCGTGTGTACGCCGGGCGCTGACCGGTCCACGGGCTGCGTAGACTCGCCGAGGTGGCCGGCAGGATCAACGAGGAGGACCTCGCGCTGGTGCGCGAGCGCGCCCGCATCGACGAGGTCGTCTCCACGCACGTGACCCTGCGCCGCGCGGGCGGGGGCTCGCTGAAGGGCCTGTGCCCGTTCCACGACGAGAAGACGCCGTCGTTCCACGTCACCCCGGCTCGCGGCTTCTGGCACTGTTTCGGCTGCCAGGAGGGCGGCGACGTCTTCGACTTCCTGATGCGGGTCGAGGGGCTCACGTTCACCGACGCGGTCGAGCGGCTGGCCGGCCGCTACGGCGTACAGCTGCGCTACACCGAGCCGGAGGGCGGCGGCGTCACCGGTCCCCGGCGCGACCCCTCGCAGCGCCGCCGGCTGCTGGAGGCGCACCGGCAGGCCGCGGAGTTCTACGCCGAGCAGCTGGCCCGGTCGGCCGAGGCCAAGACCGGGCGGCAGTTCCTCGCCGACCGCGGGTTCGACCAGGAGGCGGCGCAGCGGTTCGGGGTCGGCTTCGCCCCGCGCAGCGGCGACGCGTTGTTCCGGCACCTGCGCCAGCAGGGCTTCTCCGAGGACGAGCTGGTCACCGGCGGGCTCGTCGGCCGGTCCGGCCGCGGGCCGTACGACCGCTTCCGCGGCCGGCTGCTGTGGCCGATCCGTGAGGTCAGTGGGGAGGTGGTCGGCTTCGGCGCCAGGCGGCTGTTCGACGACGACCGGATCGAGGCCAAGTACCTCAACACGCCCGAGTCGCCGATCTTCAAGAAGAGCCAGCTGCTCTACGGCGTCGACGGCGCCCGGCGCGAGATCGCCCGCCGCAAGCAGGCCGTGGTCGTCGAGGGCTACACCGACGTGATGGCCTGCCACCTTGCCGGCGTCGGCACTGCGGTCGCGACCTGCGGCACCGCCTTCGGCGAGGACCACGCACGCGTGCTGCGCCGGCTGCTGCTCGACCACGAGCAGTTCCGGGGCGAGATCATCTTCACCTTCGACGGCGACGAGGCCGGCCAGCGGGCCGCTCTGCGGGCGTTCGAGGGCGACCAGCAGTTCGTCGCGCAGACCTACGTGGCCGTCGAGCCGGGCGGGCTCGACCCCTGCGACCTGCGGCTGCAGCACGGCGACGCCGCCGTACGGGAGCTGGTCGCGCGTCGGGTCCCGCTGTACCGGTTCGTGCTGCGCAACGTGCTGGAGCGCTACGACCTCGACCGCGCCGACGCCCGCGTCGACGCCACACGCGAGGCGGCGAGGCTGGTGTCGAGCGTGCGCGACCGGTCCAAGATCGACGCGTTCGCCCGCGAGCTGGCCGGCATGGTGGGCCTCGACGTCGACGAGGTGCGCGCGGAGGTACGGCAGGCGGTGGGACGGCGTGGGGAGCGTCAGGAGCGCCGTGCCGAGACATCGGCGGCCGGCCGGTCACGTCGGCCTGACGACAACGAGGCTCCGCGTCCCGATCTCGGCGACCCGAGGTTCGCCGCCGAACGCGAGGCGCTCCAGGTCGTGGTGCAGCACCCGCGGCTGGCGGTCGGGCGCTTCGAGGAGCTCGACGACGACGACTTCACCCATCCGACGCTCGCCGGCGTTCGCCGTGCGGTCGAGGCCGTCGGCGGACCGGGGAGCGCGGCCGGCGAAGACTGGGTGACCAGGCTGCGTGACAAGGCCGAGGACGAGCACGTGCAGTCCGCGTTGTCGGCGCTCGCGGTCGCGCCGCTGCGCGTACGCGGCGAGCCGGACGAGCGGGTCGCCGCGGCCTGGCTGGCGCGCCCCCAGGAGCTGTCCATGCTGCGCCGGATCGAGCAGCTGAAGTCGCGGCTGCAGCGCACCAACCCGGTGGACGAGCAGGCCGCGTACAACCGGATGTTCGGTCAGCTGATGGCGCTCGAACAGCGCTGTCGGGAGCTTCGCGAGCGCATCATCGGTGGCGGTCTGTAGCCGCGCCGACACCCTTGGCGAGGGTGAAGCGCCCGCTTTGGCGCGAAATGGAATCCCTAATCGGCACGACTTTCACCATGTTTAGGTAAAACGCTGCGCGAAGCGCACGCGCTCCGAGACACACTAATGCGCGAGGGGGCACCAGGGTGAGGGAGTACGCATGTCGGCAGCGCTTCAGGGACCGCCGAACATCAACGGAGCAAGACACCGGTCGGCGCGCACGCAGCCGACCGTACCGCGGCCGCAGGTAGCCAGGCTGTCCAACGGCAGCAACGGTGTCGTACACGGACGCACCGAGTCCGCCGCGGGCGAACATGGTGTCTCCAGCGACCTGATGCGGGTGTACCTGCACGAGATCGGCCGGATCCCCCTCCTGACCGCCGAGCAGGAGGTCGACATCGCCCGCAAGATCGAGGCCGGTCTGCTCGCGGACGAGTCGCTGATGCACGGCGTCGAGGCCGACGACGAGGACGACCTGCGACTGCTGGTGGCTCTCGGCGAAGAGGCGCGCCAGACCCTCATCCAGTCCAACCTGCGGCTCGTGGTGGCGATGGCCAAGCGCTACACCGGCCACGGCCTGTCGATGCTCGACCTGGTACAGGAGGGCAACCTCGGCCTCATGCGCGCCGTGGAGAAGTTCGACTACAAGCGCGGGTTCAAGTTCTCCACCTACGCGACGTGGTGGATCCGGCAGTCGATCTCCCGTGCAATCGCCGACCAGGGCCGCACGATCCGCATCCCGGTACACGTCGTCGAGGCGGTGCAGCGCGCGGTGCGGCTGCAACGCCGCATGTTCCAGGACCTCGGCCGGCTGCCCACCCTCGACGAGCTCGCGCTCGAGCTGGACGTGACCGTCGAACGGGCGCGCGACCTGCTGCTGTGGGCCGCCGACCCGGTGTCGCTGGACAGCGCCGTCGGTGACGGCGCCGACGGCGTGCTCGCCGACCTGGTCTCCGACGACGAGGCGACGAGCGTGCTGGAGAGCGTCTCCGACGAGTTCATCCGCGGCGACGTGGCCACCGCGCTTGCCTGCCTGGGCGAGCGGGAGCGCTCCATCATCGCGATGCGGTTCGGCCTGCACGACGGCCAGCCGCGCACGTTGGAAGAGCTCGGCGCGCTGTTCGGGGTGACCCGCGAGCGCGTGCGCCAGATCGAGGTCAAGGCGCTGGAGAAGCTGCGTCGCGACCCGCGCGCGGAGATGCTGGTCGAGTACCTCCGCTGACCCTTCCCGGCGTACGTCATCATGGTGGCGTGCGCTTCCCCCATCCGACCCGCTCGAGCCTGCCCAAGGAGACGGCGCGGCGCCTGCCGCTGGAGCCGGGGGAGTCCCCGCTGGCCGCGTCCGCGGACCGTGAGGGCCGGTGGTACGTCGGGACCGCCCGCGCGCTGCTCGTACCCGACCAGGACGGTTGGCGGCGCGTGCCGTGGGAGACGGTCGAGCGCGCGACCTGGGACCGCGAGAACGAGCACCTTATCGTCATCGAGACAGCCGACTTCGGCCAGCCGCAGCCTTCCTACCGGGCGGCGCTTCCGGACCCCGAGAGGCTACTGGAGCTGATCCGGGAGCGGGTGACCGCCTCGATCGTGATCAAGTTCTTCGAGCCCGTCGAGGGCAAGCGGGGGATCACCGTGTCGGGTCGGCGCTCACCGCACAGCGACGACGAGGTGGTGTGGTCGGTGCTGGTCGACCCGGGGCTCGACGAGCGGTCGCCGGAGGTACGTGCGGCGTCCGAGCGGGCGCTCGCCGCGGCGCGGTCCGAGCTCGGCCTGTGATCCCGCGGAACGAGACCCGTCCGTGACCTTCTGTTCGAACTAGGCATGATTTGTCGTTCCCTTCTGCTCGCGGACCGTTATCCTGCTGCGGTCGCGACATGAAGTCTGGAGATTCGCCTTGGCCACGCCTGATACGTCCCCTGTCCCGCAGGCCATGACCAGAGGGTCCCGCGAGACCGGCGAGCCGCTGATCAAGTTCGAGAAGGTCGTGAAGCGTTTCGGCGACCTCACCGTCCTGCAGGACCTCGACTTCAACGTCGCGCCCGGTGAGCGCGTCACGCTGATCGGGCCCAGCGGCTCGGGCAAGACCACGATCCTGCGGCTGCTGATGACGCTGGAGTCCCTCACCGGCGGCCGCATCTGGGTGGACAACCAGCCGCTGTGGCACATGTACAAGGGCGACCAGCTGGTCCCCGCAAACGAGAAGCATCTCCGGCAGGTGCGGCGCAAGATCGGGATGGTCTTCCAGCAGTTCAACCTGTTCCCGAACATGAGCGTGCTGCGCAACGTCACCGAGGCGCCGATCCACGTACTCGGCAAGAGCAAGGACGAGGCCGAGGCGTCCGCTCGCGAGCTCCTCGACCGCGTCGGGCTGAAGCAGAAGGCAGACGCCCATCCCACCCAGCTGTCCGGTGGTCAGCAGCAGCGCGTGGCGATCGCCCGCGCGCTCGCCATGGAGCCGAAGGTGCTGCTGCTCGACGAGGTCACCTCTGCGCTCGACCCCGAGCTGGTGGCCGGTGTGCTCAACGTGCTCCGCGAGATCGCGGAGACCACCGACATCACCATGCTGATCGTCACCCACGAGATGCACTTCGCCCGCGACGTCTCGCACAAGGTGATGATGTTCGACAGTGGCCAGGTCGTGGAGTCGGGACCGCCGGACAAGATCTTCACCGACCCCGACCACGAGCGCACCAAGCGCTTCCTCAAGGCCGTGCTCGAGGACCGCTGAGTTTCGGAGTTGGTTTCGTCTGGGTTCGCGGCGCTTGCTACCCTGTGCAGGCTGCCCGGGCACGGCCCGGACAGGCGCAGCAGTCCCGCGTAGCTCAATTGGCAGAGCATTCGGCTGTTAACCGAAGGGTTACTGGTTCGAGTCCAGTCGCGGGAGCCATCTTCGCAGGTCACAGGCCATGTGAGACGTGCCGATGTGCCTGCCTGACCGAGCAATACCCATGTGGGCATTCCGCCGGCCCCTTGTTCGGTAGCACCCTGAAGCAGCGGGAAGACCACGAGGGTGAATGGCGGCGGCCCAGCCGCCCCTGGGGCCGGTCGGCGGTCTAGCCTCGTCCCTTCACCCGAGAGGCTGTGCGCTTGAGATGAGCGGTCATGACTGCCCGAGCCGCCTCGACGTCGCGCGAGCGGATGGCATCGACGTACTCCCGGTGCTCCCGGACGCCGCGTCGGCCCATCAGCGGCGCCGCGGTCTTGGCCTCCAGCAATGACATGAGCAGGGGCCCGTGGAAGGAGTGAACGATCATCTCGATCGCCGGATTGTGGGTACAGGCGGCGACTCGGACGTGGAAGGCGGCGGAGTCGGACATCGTGTAGGTGCCCTCCTTGAGTGCCTTCTCGCCGGACCGGACGAGCTCGTCGAGCTCGTCGATATCCGTCTCCGTCGCCCGTTCGATGACCAGCGGCAGGATGCCGAGCTCGAAGACCATCCGGGCCTCGGTCGCGTCGGCGGCGGTGATGGGGGAGAGGGAGATGAGGTCGGCCAGCCCCTCACCGAGACGGTCGCTCGTGGGGGTGGTCACGAAAGCCCCACCGCGCGCCCCGACCCGCACCTGGACCATGCCGCTGGCCTCGAGCACCCGCAGTGCCTCCCGTACGGTCACCCGGCTGACCCCGAACCGCTCGCAGAGGTCGCGCTCGCTGGGCAACCGGTCGCCCGGCTTGAGTCGGCCGTTGCGGACCAGGAGCCGAATCTGCTCGACGATCACCTGCGAGGCGCGGTCCACCGACACGCGGCTGAACATCTGGTCCGACGAGAGTCCGCTGTCGTCGGCTCGTGTCGTGTTCACCATTCGCACTCTTTCAGATCGTCGCAGGAGAAGGCGCCGGATGTCCTGGATGACCCGGCGTTTCGGCTGAGCCACCCGAGAACAGGCTAACAGTCAGTCCTTCGGGCTCGGGGCATTCGCGGGTGCACCGACCAACGCCCCACCGCCCGCCCAGCATGATTCCGCCTGCAGGGGTTTATTCGATCTCCGGTCTTGTGATAGACATCTCTCGTGGTTAGACCTTAAGACCTAAATACCACTCCCCCGCCGGGGAAGGACGACGCGGCTCGGATGTCGTTCCCCGCGGAGACTCACCTGCTGAGCCGCACCCAGACACCGGAGACAAGGATGCCGAATCGACGGTCACCAAGAGTCATCAGAAACACCGGCGCGCGATTCGCCGCGGTCCTGTTGGCCGCCGGCCTCGCCGCCGCCTGCGGGGGGTCACCGACGAGTTCGGACGCTGGGCAGTCTGCGCAGGGTCCCACGGACGCCGAGAAGGTGTACGCCCAGCTGGGGAACCTTCCGGACAGCAAGCAGCACGCGGCGCTGGTCAAGCAGGCGACCGACGAGGGCGCCCTGACGGTCTATACGTCGATGGACCCTGATGTCGCCGAAACGGTCGTCGGTGCGTTCGAGGACGCCTATGACATCGACGTCAGTCTCTACCGGTCCGACTCCGAGACCGTCATCCAGCGCGTGCTGCAGGAGCAGGAGGCCGGGTTCTACGGAAACGACGTCGTCGAGACGGACATGGCCGAGATGCTGAACATGGATAAGGAGGGTTTGATGTCACCCCTCCAGGGTCCGGCGCGCGACGGGGTGGTCGACGTAGGCAAGTTCGACAACTGGACGGCGACGAGGTTCAACGTGTTCGAGCCGAGCTGGAACACCAAGCTGGTCAAGCCCAGCGAAGCGCCCACCAGCTGGGAGGATCTCGCTGACCCCAAGTGGAACGGCAAGCTCTCGATGGAGCTGGAGGACTACGACTGGTACGGCACTCTGCATGACTACTTCGTGTCACAGGGCATGACCGACGAGCAGGCCGACAAGATCTTCGAGGAGATGGCCGACGGCGCCAAGATCGTCAAGGGCCACACGACCCAGGGGGAACTCCTATCCGCGGGTCAGTTCTCTCTGGTGGCCTCGAACTACAGCTACATCACCGAGACCAACGCAGCCGAGGGTGCACCGGTCGACGACCAGCCGTACGTCGAGCCCGCCATTCCCCGGGCCAACGGCATCGGGCTGATGAAGCACGCGCAGCACCCAGCGGCCGCGATGCTGTTCGCCGACTGGCTGCTCACCGACGGCCAGAAGGTGATGGTCAAGCTCGGGCTCACGCCCTCGATGGCGAGCATGCATCCCTTCCAGGGTGAGAACGTGGTCCCGGTCGACTCCGACAAGCTGCTCAAGGAGGGCGACAAGTGGAGCAAGGAGTACGAGCAGATCGTTGAGCACGGGAAGGAGGTCGATACCGACTAGTGACGGACGCTGCCCGTCCCCCTAGCAGTTCGCGCGGCACGCGAACAGAGAGGTACTGATCTGTATGGCGACGGCGGAGTCGACAGCCCCGTCTGTCTGGTCGCGCAGGCTGGCCACCGGCCTGCGCGGCCTGCTGACCCCCAAGGCGCTCATCCTGCTGGCGGTCACGGGTGTCATCGCCTACCTGGCGCTGGTGCCCCTGTACTACCTGCTGTGGGGCACGTTCTTCGGGGACCAGGGCTTCACGCTGGGCGGCTTCGCTCGGGCCTACGGCGACGGACAGATGGGCGAGCTGATCTTCAACTCGCTCTCGTTCGCCTTCGGTGCCGCGGTCATCTCCCTGGTGGTCGGCACGGGCCTGGCCTACCTCAACGTGCGCACCGACGTGCCGTTCAAGGGACTGTTCTTCGCCGCATCGATGATCCCGCTCATCATCCCGGGCATCCTGTACACCTTCTCCTGGATCCTGCTGGCCAGCCCCCAGATCGGCCTGCTCAACGCCGCGGTGAAGCCGGTCCTCGGTGGCAGTCCACTGGACGTGTTCTCGATCTGGGGCATGGCGTGGGTGGAGGGCCTGCATCTGAGCCCGCTCGTGTTCCTGCTGATGGTTGCCGCCTTCCGGTCGATGGACCCCGCGTTGGAGGAGTCGGCGCTGATGTCGGGCGCTAGCCGGTGGACGGTGTTCCGCCGGGTCACACTCCCTCTGGCCCGCCCGGCCATCGTCGCCGCGGTGCTGGTCATGGTGGTCCGCAGCCTCGAGAGCTTCGAGGTCCCGGCCCTGTTGGGGCTGCAGAACGGCATCTTCGTCTTCACCAGCCGGATCTACTTCACCCTGCACAGTTTCCCGCCGGACCTGCAGGCTGCGGGTGCGCTCGCGACCGGGTTGTTGCTGTTCGCCGCTGTGGGCGTGTTGCTGAGCAGCCGGCTCGGGAAAGGTCGCAGCTTCCAGACGGTGACGGGCAAGGGGTTCCGTCCACGGCGGATGGAGCTCGGCCGGCTGCGTTGGGTGATGGGCGGTGGCGTCATCGTGTACTTCATCCTGACCGTCGCGGCCCCGCTGGTGGTGCTCGTCTACAGCTCGCTGCTGCCGTTCTATCAGCCTCCCAGTGCGGGCGTGTTCAAGTCGATGGGGCTGGAGAACTACGCCGAGCTGCTGGACGACGACACCGCGATGACGGCACTGAAGAACTCGCTGATCCTGGGCGTGGGGACGGCGACGCTGGTGATGCTGTTCATGGCCGTGGCCGCGTGGATGGTGGTCCGCTCACGTGTTCCGGGTCGCCAGGTCGTCGACCAGCTCGCGTTCACCCCGCTGGTGATCCCCGGTCTGGTGCTCGGTCTCGCGCTGGCGTTCGTCTATCTGCGTAGCCCGGTGCCGATCTACGGCACGTTGTTCATCCTGCTGATCGCGTACTGCACGCGGTACCTGCCCTACGGGATGCGCTACGCCGTCACGTCCATGCAGCAGATCTCCGGTGAGCTCGAAGAGTCGGCCCAGGCCTGCGGGGCCTCCTGGTGGCAGTCCTTCCGTCGAGTGCTGCTACCTCTGCTGTCGCCCGGGTTGATCGCTGGCTGGGTCTACATCCTCGTGGTGTCCTTCCGCGAGCTCTCCAGCTCGATCCTGCTGTATAGCCCGGGTAACGAGGTGCTCTCGATCCTGATCTGGGAGCAGTACGTCAACGGAGACTTCCCCGTGCTTTCCGCGCTCGGCGTCGTCATGGTGCTGACGCTGGTCGTGCTGGTCGGGATCGCGTACAAGGTCGGCGCACGGGTCGGGCTGAAAGAGGACTGAGTACGGCGTCGCCGGTTGTTCGGCGCCAGGAATGGAGCGACGGATGCTTCGCATCGAAGAGCTGGTGAAGTCCTTCGAGGGCGGCGGCGGTGGACGCCTGTTGCGACGAAAGCGCAGTAACGGTGAACAGCCGACGCGCGTCCTGGCTGTGGACGGTGTCAGCTTCGACGTCGAGGACGGCCAGCTGTTTACGCTGCTCGGTCCCTCCGGCTGCGGCAAGACGACGACCCTGCGTTCGATCGCCGGCCTGGAGAAGCCCGACGCCGGCACCATCAAGCTGGATGACCAGGTGCTGTTCGCCCGTGAGGGCGGGCACACCGTCAACGTGTCCGCGAACCAGCGCGGGCTCGGGATGGTCTTCCAGTCCTACGCGATCTGGCCACACATGACCGTGTTCAACAACGCCGCCTTCCCCCTGCAGGTGGTGAACCGGCGGAAGCGCCTGAACAAGCGCGACATTGCAGACAAGGTCATGCGGGTGCTCGAGGTGATGGAGCTGCACAAGCTGGCGGACCGGCAGGCTACGAAGCTGTCGGGTGGGCAGCAGCAGAGGTTGGCGCTCGCCCGTGCGATCGTGACCGAGCCACCGTTGCTGCTCCTGGACGAGCCATTGTCCAACCTGGACGCCAAGCTGCGTGAGTCGCTGCGGTTCGAGCTCAAGCGGCTGCAGCGCGAGTTGGGGATCACCAGCATCTATGTCACGCACGACCAGATCGAGGCCCTCGCCCTGTCCTCGATGGTGGCGGTGATGAACGAGGGCAGGATCGAGCAGCTGGGCAAGCCTCGTGAGATCTACGAGAAACCGAGGTCGAGGTTCGTAGCGGAGTTCATCGGCACCTCCAACTTCATCACCGGCGTCGTGGCGGACCGGCGGGGCGACTGCTTCACCGTCGAGACGAGCGAGGGACGGCTGCTGGTGAACGGCGCCTCGGAGGTGGCGCCGGGTTCTGACGTCGTGGTGAGCATCCGGCCGGAGGCGGTGGAGATCGCGACCCACAGCTGGGACTCGACCGTGCCCAACGTGTGGTCGGGGACGGTGAACAACCGCGCTTTCCTCGGCGACGCCGTGGACCACGTCGTCGGCGTGGGCAAGTACAGCATCCGCAGTCGATGCAATCCCGCGGTTTCGATCCCACCTGGCACGGATGTCTACCTGCACATGGACCCCGCCAAGCTGTTGCTCGTGCCGATCGAGGCATGAGGAGGGTCCGCAGGGGTCGGGCGCGCCGACGGTGCTGAATGCGGGGACTTTCTGACGTGCCCTCGATTCCATCCGTCCTCCGCCAGCGCGACTTCGACCTGTACTGGTCCGGAGTCGTCCTCTCCCAGATCGGCACCCGCGGGGCAGTAGCCGCCAACCTTTACCAGGTCTATGCCCTCACGGACTCTGTCGCCTACACCGGACTGGTCGGTGGCGCACAAGCGGCGGCGCTGCTCGTGCTCAGCCCGCTGGGTGGTGTGTACGCCGACCGTCTGGATCGCCGACGGCTCCTGCAGGCCGCGCAGGCGGCATCGCTGGTCGTCGCCCTGGCTCTCGCCCTCCTCACCTTCACCGGACACGTGCAGGCATGGCACGTCGTGGTCAGCGCTCTCCTGGCCACGGCCGCAGCGACGTTCGACCAACCAGCCCGACAGGCGCTGATACCCGCCCTTGTGCCACGACGCCAGCTTCCCCAGGCGATCGCGCTGCTCAACCCCTCACGCGAGGTGGCCGTGCTCGTCGGTCCCGCCCTGGCCGGTCTCCTCATCGCCTGGGCGGGACCGGGCCTGGTCTACCTGCTGGACGCGGTCACGTACGCGGTGCTGGTCGTGGTGTTGGCAATGATCAGCGTGCAGGGCCTGGCCCAGGGAGGCGGGCCTCGGCGGTCGGTGCTGGCCTCCATCGCCGAAGGTGCCCGCTACGTGGGGCGGCGTCCGTTGATCTGGAGGCTCATGGGCCTGGACTTGGTGGCCACAGTATGTGGCGCGTACCGCGTGGTGCTGCCCGCTCTGGCCGTCGACGTGCTCGCGGTCGGTCCCACCGGGTACGGCCTGCTAAGCAGCGCGCCCTCGGCAGGGGCACTGCTCGCGACGTACAGCGTGTTCAGGGTGGTGGACCGAAGTCGGCGGCAGGGACGGGTGCTGCTCGCGTCCACAGCGCTGTACGGCCTCGCCGTCATGGCATTGGCCCAAAGTCCCTGGTTCTGGCTGACCGTCGCCTTCGGCCTGCTCATCGGTGCCTTCGACGCGATGTCGACGACCATCCGGCACGCCGCAGTGCAGATCGAGACCCCGGACTACATCCGTGGCCGTGTTCAGGCGTTCTACCAGATGTCGTCACGCGGAGGACCCGCGATCGGGGACCTGGCTGTCGGGGCGTTCGCCGGAGTCGTCGGTCCAGTCGTGGCTCTCACCGTCGGTGGGCTGGGACCATTGTTGGCGGCCGGTGCGCTGCTCGGGCGCCCGAACGTCGTGCGCGAGTACGCCGGGTCGGTCGACGTCGGCGGGGAGCCGGAGCCGGTTGCGCTACCGGACGCCAGCCCCCCGTCTCCCCGACACCCTGGTGCTTAGCGGCTAAAGATGACGGGACAGTCGACGCCACCGCATCTGTTGCCTCTCTCAAGCCTTGCCGAGCACGTCTATGAATGGGCACGCAATACTCCTACACTGGCCTAACCATTATGCCGCGACAGTGTTGCGGAGATGAGCTCGGCTGCGCAACCTAGCGGGTGGGGCACTCCCACCTCGGCGGCCGGACGACGGACGTGGGGTTTTGATGGCGAAGCTCTGCCCGGCGGAGATCGGGCTCGCCCCGCTGACCGTGGGTCGGCCCGAGGCGCCGGAGATGGTCGCGATAGCGCAGACCGGAGGTTTCTCGCGCCTAGGTCTGGCGTTGTGCGCGCCGGACGGTCGCCTCGACGCAACTTGTACGGACCGGCAGCGGCTGCATCGCACGCTGCGGACGCTGTCACGTACGGGTCTGGAGGTCATCGACGTCGGTGTGGTTGTCCTGTCCCGGCGCCTGGCCCCGGACACGGTGCGGCGCGTCATGGAGGTCGGGCGTGCCCTAGGTGCGCGTCGCGTGGTCGTGGTTAACGCGGAGCCGGATGCTGACCGAGCCTCCGCGATGCTGTCGACGGTCGCCGACAGGGCAGCCGAGCTGGACATGCTCGTTGGGCTGGAGTTCATGCCGTATTCCGCCACGCCGGACGCGGCAGCCGCCGCATCGCTCATCCGATCCGTCGCGCACCCGCACGTCGGGATCGTGCTGGACGTCCTCCACCTGTTCCGCTCCGGTGGCGGGCCGGGCGATGTGGCAACCCTGTCCGTTCCGCTGGTGCTGGTGCAGCTGTGCGACGCCCCGCGTACCCCGCCCCCACTGGGCCGGCTGCGCGAAGAGTCCCTAACCGATCGTAGACATCTCGGATACGGCGACCTGCCATTGCGCGCCGTCCTGGCGGGCGTTCCCTCAGGCGTGCCCATGACGGTCGAGGCACCCGTGACCCGCGACGCGGGACTTCCGCCAGCAGAGCGAGCGCGACGGGCTGCCACGGCCCTCTACCGTTACGCGGCCGGCTAAAAGCGCATTCCGGCTATCACATCGAACACTCGCCGAGGGATGGTATATTGGTCAGCCCAATGTGCCAGGGAGGGTGCTGTGGGCACGGTTGGTGGTTACCGAGAGGACGCGATAATGCCGAAGGTCGTATACGTGGAGGCGTCTGGCGCCGAGCGGGTCGTGGACGGCACAGCCGGCGAATCCGTCATGGCTACCGCGGTTAAACACGGCGTCGAGGGCATCGTCGGTGAGTGCGGAGGAAACGCGTCCTGCGCCACCTGCCACGTCTGGGTTCGCGACGAGTTCCAGGCACTCGTCGGCCCTCCGCACGACTTGGAGGACGACCTTCTCGACCTCGCGGTCGCGGAACGGCGGGAAGGGAGCCGGCTCTCGTGCCAAATCGAGTTGGGCGCGGACCTCGACGGGCTCACTGTCGACGTCCCGCCAGAGCAGCCCTGAGAGTGCCCAGGGTGGCTTCATTGACATCAAGGGCTTAATGGACAGATATTTAGACCAGTGCCCGGTCGCGCCGAGCCGCTACCCGCGGCTGGGGGTAGACCTCGTCGCTGCTGGCTGAACGCGTGGCCGCTGCGACCGGCCGGCACGGAAAGGACACGAGGTGCTCAGACGAGAGATCAACGAGCTGCTCACGCAGACCGGGCCGGGGACGCGCATGGGCGACCTGTTCCGCCGCTACTGGATGCCGGCACTCCTCGCCGAGGAGCTGCCCGAGAACGACTGTCCGCCGGTTCGTGTGAAGATCCTGTCGGAACGGCTTATCGCCTTCCGCGATACCCGGGGCCGGTACGGCCTGATGGACGAGTTCTGCGCGCACCGGGGGGTGTCGCTGTGGTTCGGGCGAAATGAGGAGTGCGGCCTGCGGTGTCCCTACCACGGTTGGAAGTACGACGTCACCGGGCAGTGTGTCGACGTGCCGTCCGAACCCGAGACCGGCAACTTCGCGGCGAACGTGAAGCTCAGGTCCTATCCGTTGGTCAAGGTGGGGGACATCCTGTGGACCTACATGGGACCGCCGGATGCGCAGCCGCCGCTCCCGGAGTTCGAGTTCGTGCACGTGCCCGAGGAGCAGACCTACACCTCGAAGCGCTGGCAGGAGTGCAACTGGCTGCAGGCACTGGAGGGAGGCATCGACTCCAGCCACGTCTCGTTCCTGCACTCCGGTCAGCTCAACAGTGACCCGCTGTTCAAGGGCTCAAAGGGCAACCAGTACAACGTCGGTGATCTGAAGCCGTTCTTCGAAGTGGCCGACACCGAAGGCGGACTCTTCGTCGCGGCACGTCGGAACGCGGAGGAGGGTCACTACTACTGGCGGATCACCCCCTGGGTGATGCCCAGCTTCACCATGGTCCCTCCGCGCGGTGACCACCCCGTGCACGGACACATCTGGGTGCCGATCGACGACGAGAACTGCTGGGTCTACACGTTTGACTACCACCCCGCCCGGGCACTGACCCAGACCGAACGGCAGGCCATGCTCGACGGGTACGGCGTGCACAGCGAGAACATCCCCGGCACCTACCGGCCGCTGGCCAACAAGGACAACGACTACCTCATGGACCGGGAGGCCCAGCGCCGTAACGAGCACTTCTCCGGCATCAAGGGCATCGCAATGCAGGACGCCTCGCTGCAGGAGAGCATGGGTCCAATCGTCGACCGTACGAAGGAACGCCTGGTGGCCACCGACAGCGGTATCATCAAGGCCCGCCAGAAGCTGCGCAAGGCCGCGATCGCGCTGGCGGAGCAGGGTGTAACGCCGCCGGGGGTCGACCCGGAGCACCAGCGCATCCGGTCTGTCTCGATCGTGCTGCCCAAGGACGAGTCGTTCATGGAGTCGACCGCCGAGGCGGTCCGTGTCAAGCCCGGCGTTCCGCAGACCTCGGTGTGACATGGAGCTGCGTCAAACTCTGCTGCACAGTTGTGCGAAGGCGGCGACTGCGGCCGAGGCACGGTTCCGTATCGACGTGCCGATCGCACCGTCGCGCGCCACCCGCATCATCGCCCTCGACGAGTGGTCTGCTGTCGTCGTCGGCCACGTCGCGGAGCAAACGTGGGCCACGGCGCGCTTCTTCACCTGGGACGACTCGCTGGCGTCGGCCAGCGGCCGTGGGCAGGATGTCGACGGCCCGATGCTGAGGTCGATGGAGGGACAGGTCGTCCCGCTCGGCGAAACGCTCGCCGGCGTCGACGTGGCGGTCATGGTGGCCTCCGGGGACGAGGGGGCCGCCGCGGCCGAGAGCATCGGCAGGGCATGTAGCGCTCGCGGCATCATGACAGCGGGCCTCATCCTCAGCGACGACGAGCACGTGAGCCGGGCTCTGGCCGCCCTGCGCCCGCACGCGCGAGTGCTGATGGTGCCCGCCGAGGAGGACGACCTGGTCCAGTTGCTGACCGCCCTGAGAGCCTGACCGCATGCAGGACAACATCACCCTTCCGGCGCTGCAGGGCATGAAGCGCGACTCCCGCAAGATCGTCGGGGTCGTCGCGTGGGACTACCACATGGCGCAGCTCGCGGACCGTGCCGGCGTGGACCTGGTCAGCGTGGGCGACACCGTGGGGGTGAACCTGTGGGGCCGCGACAACCCCCTGCAGGTAAGCATGGGGGAGATGCTCGTGGTGTGTCAGGCCGTCCGCCGCGGGGTCAAGCGCGCACTGGTGAGCTGTGACTTCCCGTTCGGTCCGCTCCAGGAAGGACCTGCGAGCGCGGTGCGCGCAGCGATCCGGCTGGCGCAGGATGCCGGTGTCGACATGGTCAAGCTCGACGGTGCGGCGGATCACCTCGACGCGGTGCGGGAGGTCACCCGCGCAGGCATCCCGGTCTTCGCCCAGTTCGGCATCACCCCGCAGACCGCGATGCGGTACGGCGTGGAGTACACCAGTCGTCCCGGCGCGCAGCCACAGGTACCTGCGGAGATGCGGGAGGAGATGGTCGGCCAGGCCAAGCAGCTCGAGGACGCGGGGGCTGTGCTGCTCAACTTCACCAACTCCGGGCCCGTCGTCGGCGCGGCCGTGGTCCAGGCCGTCTCCATCCCCGTCCTCGGAGGCTTCGGAGGAGGGCCCTGGCTCGATGGCCGGATGCGCATGGCGCACGCCGCGATCGGTTATGCCGCCTCCTCGGTGGACGACCCGCCGGATACCTACGCCAACGTGGCACAGATCAGCCTCGACGCGCTCTCGGCCTACGCCGACGACGTACGCTCCGGCCGGCAGGTGCGAGGCGGCATCCCCGTTCCCCCGACCACGTGACCGCGACGATGCGCCCCTTGGGGCCGAATGGAGGACGATGCCGACCACGGTCATCGACGGGCTGACCACACGGTACGAGGTTGCCGGTTCCGGTCCTGCGTTGCTGATGTTCTCGCCGGGTGGCTTCGACTCGAACCTGGAAGCCTGGAGGACGGTGGGGACCTACCGTCGGCTGAACCTGCTCGACCACCTGAGCAAGAGGTACACCTGCATCACCTTTGACCGGCGCGAGTCGGGTCTCTCCGGCGGCCGGGTCGAGCGCATCACCTGGAGCCACTACGTCGCGCAGGCGAAAGGCCTCCTTGACCACCTGGAGGTGCAGCGCGCGCATCTGATGGGCGGTTGCGTCGGCTGCTCGACCGTGGCCGCGTTCGGTGTCGCGCACCCCGAGCGCGTCTCGAGCATGGTGCTGTTCTCCCCGGCCGGTGGTGTGAGGTACCGGATGAAGCAGCACGCTCGCTTCGCCGTGCACCAGGCCTTCGTCGAGCAGAACGGTCTGCAGCCGGTGGTCGACCTCGCGCGCAGCCACGACGACGGGTTCACCAAGGACCCGCGCGTCGGACCCTGGGTCACCGTTATCCGCAGCGATTCGGCGTTCGCCGACGCGTACGCACGCATCGACGTGGAGCGCTACCTCGTCGTGCTGAGCGGGATGGTACGCCTGCTCTTTGACCGAGACACGGTGCCCGGAGCCGAGCCCGAGGACCTCCTACGGCTCGACCGCCCCGCCCTGGTCGTTCCCGGACAGGACACCTCGCACGCGCCGTCCGCGGCCAGGTACCTGCAGGAATGCCTACCCTCCGCGGAGTACTGGGACATGCCGGTGGCCGACCAGACCGAGGAAACCACGCCCGCCCGGCTGATCGAATTCCTCGACGCCCACTGACTGCCTTTCCCTCGGCCGGCTTGCGCAAGCCGGCCAACCCCTCAACGTCGAAAGTGTCTGAGCACCTAACCCCGTGGTGAGGTCCTGGCGGCGGTGGCGGACCAGGTGCAAAGACATCGGAAACGCGCGACCGAGCGTCCGCCACGACAACGACGTCGGCGCTTCTGTACGGCGGGCGCGCGGAACATCCGCGCAGGGGGGACTCCATATCGGCGGCGCCGTTGGTTCCCCGGTCATCCAGGTCATGGCCGCACTCACCCCACCAGGAGGCCAGGCTGGCTTGACTGACACCCTGTGGTAGTCGGCCTGCGATGCCGGTGCGCGTCGACGTACTTTTCCACCGCCTTGTCAGCCGGCGGTCGCGACCAGGCGCTCGGTGCCGGCGGCGAACAGCGACTCCGCCGGCACCGGCGCATCCAGGATGCGCTGCCGGACCGCTTGGTCGATAAGCTCCTCGATCATGGCCCTGTTCGGCTCGATGCCATACGGCAACGGGTCCTGACCGGTAACCTCCATGACCTGCTGGTACATGATGTCGGTGGTCGTCGGCTCCTCGATCGCGCCAGCCCGCAGCCGCTCGACATAACGGTCCTTGGCCTCCGCGAACGCGTCGAACAACGCCGGCGCAAGATCCGGGTGCGCTTTGAGTAGGTCGTCCTTGACGACCACGAGATGGTTGATGGGGTACCAGCTCCGGGCGCGTAGCGCGTCCAACGCCGCGGCGCGAGGGTCGGGGATCAACGACACCACGTCGGGATGGTCGATCTGGGCACCCACGACGGCCGCGAGCTCGCCGTCGACCAGCATGTCCTCGAGAGTCGAACCGGGCGGCATCGGGACCACGTTGGACGGCGGCGCGTACTCAGCCACGTGCTCGTCTCCCGACAACACCCAGGTGACCTTGTCGAGATCGACGCCGTACTCCTGCTGCAGCACCGCCCGTGCCCACACCCCGGTGGTGACCGTGTAACCGCGGCTGACGCCGACCCGGCCACCCTCCAGGTCCTTCGGGTGGGGGAGCCCGGCCTTGGTACTGCACACGATGGCGCCGTGGTGGAACCCGCGGACGAGGAATACTGGCAATGCGGTGAACCGCGTGCCGTGCGCCCTCGCGCACAGGTACGTCGTGAACGCCATCTCGCTGACGTCGAACTCGAGGTCCCGGACCATGCGGCGGAACCCCTGCACGAGCACGGGTACGTCGACGAAGTCGAGGACGAAGCCCTTCGGCGAGACGGTCCCGTCCTTCAGGGCCCGGTTGTTGCCCTGCGTGCGCGTCACGGTGCTCAGATGCGGTGCCGGCATGGCCGGAGGCTACCATGGTAATATGGCCTGACCTTCAATCCTTAGAATTGGTCTCAACAGGGTTCTGGCCCGCCGACCGAGTCGTGAGGAGTGCGCATGCCCGAACAGGTGCTGGCAGCGGTGCGGACCGCTGCGAAGACGACCGACCTGCGCGCGTTCCCCATGCCGGACGTGCCCGACGACGCCGCACTGCTTAGGGTCGAGGTCGCGGGGATCTGCGGAACGGACGTCAAGATGTACGCCCGCCCGCCCTTCACCGATCCGGTGATCATGGGACACGAGAACGTCGGCGTCATCGCCGGAGCCGGCCGCAAGTTCCAGGAGCGCCACGGGCTGCAGGACGGCGACCGCGTGTTCGTCGAGCACTACGTCGGCTGCTTCCGCTGCGAGTGGTGCCACCAAGGGGAGTACCGGCACTGCGAGGCCACCGACTGGCGCACCAACCCCGACGCACGACGGTACGGCTACACCTCGGCCGACAACCCCTACCACCTGTGGGGCGGCTTCGCGCAGTACATGTACCTCCCCTGGAACGCCGTCATCCACAAGGTCCCGCCCGGTGTCTCCGCTGAGCTGGCAGGGCTGGTGACGCCGCTGTCCAACGGCATCGAGTGGGCGCTGTACGCCGCCGGTGTGGGATACAGCTCGACCGTGCTGATCCAGGGGCCCGGCCAGCAGGGCCTGTCGCAGGTCGTCGCATGCAAGCAGGCAGGTGCCTCGACGATCATCGTGACCGGCACGACGCGGGACGCTGCGCGCCTGGAGCTTGCACGTGCCCTGGGTGCCGATCACGTCATCGACGTCGAGCGCGACGACCCATTGACCTGCGTGAAGGACATCACCGCGGGCAGGGGAGTGGACGTCGTGCTGGACTGCACGGCCGGGGCCGGTGTTGCCCCGGTGCTGCTCGGTATCGACGCGCTGAAGCGCCGTGAGGGCACGCTGCTCATCCAGGGTGAGCTCGCCGCGTTCCCCGACTTCCCGGTCAAAAAACTCACCGAGAAGGCGATCACGATCAAAAGTGCCCGAGGGCACAGTTACCGCGCCTGCGAGCTGGCCCTGGAGCAGCTCGCCTCGGGTCGGTTCCCGCTCGAGCGACTCAGCACGCACAAGTTCGGGCTCACCGACGTGGACACGGCCATCCGGTTCCTCGGCGGCGAGACCGACGAGGACGTCATCCACATCTCGCTGTTGCCCTGGGTCGACAACGCCGGCAGTGGCGACAACGCCAGCAGTGGCGACAAGGACGGCAGCGAGGTGGGCAGATGAACGTGGTGGTCCAGAACCCGCGCCGCGCGGACCGCAGCGTCGCCGACGCGCTCGGGGAGTACGGCGTGGCGACGGTGCACGAGGCGCAGGGCCGCACCGGCCTGCTGGCGACGGGCATCCGGCCGGTGTTCGCGGGCGCCCACATCTCGGGGACCGCGGTGACGGTGAGCGTGCCACCGGCTGACAACTGGATGCTGCATGTGGCCGTCGAGCAGTGTCAGGAGGGCGACGTCATGGTCGTCGCCCCGACCTCGCATTCCGACGCGGGCTACTTCGGCGAGCTCCTCGCCACCGCCGTCAAAGCCCGAGGCGTCCGGGGCGTCGTCATCGACGCCGGCTGCCGCGACATCGCCGAGCTGGCGCGGATGGACTTCCCGGTCTGGTCGCGATATGTCTGCGCGACCGGCACGGTCAAAGAGACACTCGGCTCGGTCAACGTCCCGGTCGTCTGCGCGGGACAGCTGGTCAACCCGGGCGACGTCGTGGTGGCCGACGATGACGGAGCAGTCGTGGTGCGGCGGGCCGACGCAGCGGAGGTCTTGAAGGCATCCCCTGCCCGGGAGGAGAAGGAGGCTCTTTCCAGAGCCCGCTACCAGAGGGGGGAGCTGAGCCTCGACGTTCACGCGATGCGCGAACGCCTCGCCCGTAAGGGGCTCACGTACGTCGACCAGACCGCCGACTGACCCGAGCCGCGCAGGCTCTCCGACCAGGTAAGAGACGCTCGCCAGGATTATCGACTGTCACGGTCACTTCACCACCACGCCACCCGAGCACGAGGGCTTCCGTGAGGCGCAGCTGGCCTGGCTCGACCGCCCGGGCAGAGTGGCGCCCCAAACTCCCGTGATCGCTGACGACGCGATCCGGGCGAGCATCGAGAACAACCAGCTGCGGTTGCTCCGTGAGCGCGGCGGCGACCTCATGATCTTCTCTCCGAAGGCCTCGGCGATGGAGCACCATGTGCCCGACCAGCGGGTGGCCTCCACGTGGGCGGCCGCGGCCAACGACCTCGTCTACCGGGTGACCCGGCTGTTCCCCGAACACTTCGCGGGCGTCTGCCAGTTACCTCAGACCCCCGAGGGTGGCCTCGACGAGCCGATCCGCGAACTGCGTCGTTGCGTCGAGGAGCTCGGCTTCGTCGGATGCAATCTCAACCCGGATCCCTCGGGCGGGTACTGGAGATCCCGGCCGCTCACCGAGAAGTACTGGTACCCCCTGTATGAGGCGATGGTGGAGCTCGACGTGCCGGCCATGATCCACGTCTCGGCCTCGTGCAACCCCAACTTCCACGCGCTGGGGGCCCACTACCTCAACGCCGACACGTCGGTGTTCATGCAGCTACTGGAGGGGGACCTGTTCGGGGTGTTCCCGACGCTGCGTTTCGTCATCCCGCACGGAGGCGGCGCGGTTCCCTACCACTGGGGTCGCTACCGCGGGCTGGCCAACCGGCTGGGCCGGCCGGACCTGCGCGAGCACCTTATGCGCAACGTCTACTTCGACACCTGTGTCTACCACCAGGCCGGAATCGACCTGCTGCATCGCGTGGTGGACACCGACAACATCCTGTTCGCCTCGGAGATGCTGGGCGCTGTCCGCGGCGCCGACCCCGCGACCGGTATCGCCTGGGACGACACCAAACGGTATGTCGACGCCGTGCAGATGCCCGACGAGGAGCGCCGCAAGGTCATGGAGAAGAACGCCCGGCGCGTATATCCCCGCCTTGACGCGATGTTGACGGCTGCAGGCAGGTGACGGCCGGTGGCAGCACTGCGTCTCACACTTGCCTGCGGTGACTACGACCGTACCCGCGCGCTGGAGGAGGGCGAAGTCCGCGCCGACGGCATCGAGCTCACCTACCTGCGGCTGCCGGTGGAGGAGACCTTCTTCCGGATGCTGCGCCATCGGGAGTTCGAGGTGGCGGAGATGTCGCTGTCCTCCTACGTCGTCGCCATGCAGCAGGACCTGCAGCAGCCGTGCGCCTTCGTGGCCATCCCCGTGTTCACCTCACGGATGTTCCGCCATGGGTCGGTCTACTGCAACGCGGTGGCTGGGATCGACGCCCCTGAGGACCTTCGCGGTAAACGCGTGGGTACGCCGGAGTACCAGCTGACCGCCTGCGTCTGGGTGCGCGGAATCCTGGCCGAGTACCACGGCGTGCCCGTCGACTCGGTCACATACCTGACCGGTGGGCAAGAGACGTCCGGGCGCGTCGAGAAGCAGGCACTCGACGTCCCGGTCGACATCCGCGGCATCCCGCCGGGCTCGACCCTGTCCTCGATGCTTGCCGCCGGCGAGATCGACGCCCTGCACACGCCCCGTGTCCCTTCGCCGTTCGTCGCCGGGGATCGCAGGGTGCGGCGGCTCTTCCCTGACGTCGTCGCGGCCGAGCAGGAGTACTTCGCCAAGACGAGGATCTTCCCGATCATGCACGTGGTGGTCCTGCGCCGTGATGTCTACACCGCGTACCCGTGGGTGGCACAGTCGCTCACCAAGGCGTTCGTGCAGGCCAAGCGGGTCGCCGCCGAGCGCATCTATGACTCCTCCGCGCTCCGGTTCATGGAGCCGTGGATGAACCAGCATCTCGAACAGGCGCGTGACCTGCTCGGCGACGACTACTGGTCATACGGGCTCGACGCCAACCGTGACGTGTTGGCGACCTTCCTCCGGTACCACCACGAGCAAGGCCTTTCCCGGCGGCAGCTGACCCCGGAGGAGCTGTTCGCGCCGGAGTCGGTCGAGAGCGCGGTGATCTAGACGCGCTCGGACAGTCCGGTCAGGGGTCCGCGCGGTCGCGCGGTCCCGTTCCGCGAGGGCAGGTGACGTCGGCCCGCCTGGAGGGTGTCGTCGTCCGCTGCCGGAGGCCTGGGTAAGGCCAAGTAGCTAAAGGCGAAGGCGGGTGCGAGTCGGGGCAGTAGTCCTTCCTCGGGGCCAGAGTGGACACGATGGCGGATGCGTCGTTACGCTCAATGGTAAAACCAATTGCCCACAATGGTCTGCGGCTGCGGCCGGGGCAGAGGAGGACACGTATGGGCGAGAAGGGTCGGGTATTTGTCCGGGGGCTCACGTCCGAGACCTACGGGCTCGGTGAGTTCCGCCGTCGGCAGCTTGCGGTGGACCGGGTGCGCGACGACTCAGTCGTGGTGGACGACGCCAAGGTCGCGCACTCCGGCGACAGCGAGAAGTCCCGCACTTGGTGGAGGGTCGGCCCTGGAGACGAGGACTTCCTCACCCAGACGATCCAGGTGCACTTCGTCGAGCTCCCTCCGCAGTCCTCCAACCATGGGCACGGGCATCAGAACGAGGCGGCGTTCTACATCCTTGAGGGGCGCGGCTACGAGATCCACGACGACCAGCGGTACGACTGGTCCAAGGACGACCTGGTGTTCGTGCACACCGACTCCGTGCACCGGCACTTCAACCCCTACGACGAGAAGGCCTTGGCGCTGGTCGTGAAGGCGAAGTGCACCTGGATGTTCATGGGGCTGATCCAGCAGGGACGCAGTGGTCCCGTGGAGGACGCGCACAGGTTCGGGCCGAGGGAGGACTGGTCCCGCGTCTGGACGCCCGGTGTACTCGACCGCAAGAAGGTCATCAGCCCTTCCGACACGGTCTGGGAGGACACGCCGCTGGGACGTATGCGCGTGATCACGTCCCCGCAGCGCAGCGACGCACGCATCTTCAGCGTGGACGCGTTCGAGCTCCAGATCCCAGCCGGCAGCCGCTCAGGCAAGTACTGGAAGATGGCTGACGAGGTGTACTACGTCATTGAGGGCGGCGGCTACGCCCTGCAGTGGGAGGTCGAGGCGGAGATCGCCGAGAAGTACTACGCCAGGGTCGCGCTCGAGCCGAAGCGATACGAGATCAAGCAGGGCGACACGCTTTACGTACCGCAGAACCACGTCTGCCAGATCTTCGCGGCCGACGGGACGCCGCTGCGCCTGTTCAACGCTCAGAACCGGGTCTTCAAGCATCTCGGATACGACAACGTGCACTTCATGGAGCCTTGCCCGGAGTATACCGACGCCACCGGTGAGATGGCCGGCACGAACGCTTGACACCGGCTCCCGTGCGACCGTCGCGCGCGGGGGGCCGGCGTCCCTCGCGCGACACGGTGGCCACCGCGGGCGGCGCGGTTCTGTTTGCCCTGTCCCTGGGCCTGGCGACGGTTGCGCTGCCGCTGTTGGCGATCCAGGCCGGTTACAGCGCAGTCGAGATCGGCGTGCTCACGGCAGTCTCGGCGCTGTCGCAGATGTCCGCACGCTTGGTGCTCGGTGCGGTCATGCGCGTATTCCCGGAGTGGGTTCTCGTGGTGTCGGCCGGCCTACTGCTGGCGGCCTCGAGTGGGCTGGCGGCAGTGTCGGCGTCCCTGGCGGCGCTCGTGACGGCCCAGCTTCTGCAGGGATGCGCGCGGGCGTGCTTCTGGACCGGCAGCCAGACGCACGTGGTGCGGGGGGACCGTTCCGCGGTCGGTGGACTCGCGATGTTCAACCTGCTGTCCAGCACCGGGCTGGTGCTCGGGCCGGTTCTCGCGGGAGCGCTCACCGAGCAGTCGCCGCAACTGGCGCTTGGTGTCGGGGCCTGCATCGCGGCCTTGGGATGCGTGCCGGCGGTGTTGCTGGAGCGGCTGCCCCCGTTCTCGCCGCCGTCGGACCGTCCCCCCGGTCGACTTTGGCGTCGACCCGGCGTTGACGCCGGGTGCTGGGCCGGCGTCACCGCTGGCACATGGCGTGGGCTGCTCGGTTCGTACGTCCCGGTCGCGCTGAGCGCCGCGCAGCTGTCGTCGTTCACAATCGGTGTGCTGATATCGGTGGCGAACTCCGCGGCGCTCGCCGGTGCCGGTGTCGTCGGTCGGGTTCGGCGAACGCACCGAGTTGTGTGGTCGTACGCGGTCGGGGCGGCGGCCACCGGCATCGCGACTGGACTGGTCGCGCTACTGGCGGGCACCCCGTGGGCGGCGGGGGTTGCACTCGGGGTGTCGGGGCTGGGTGCGGGCGCCCTGCAGACGGTGGGGCCGGCGATGGCGGCTGAAGCGGTGCACCCACAGGAGCGCGGGGACGTCATCGCCGTGACGGGCACCTTCCGAGCGGGTGCGCTGTTTGTCGCCCCGCTGGCGATCGCTGGCATGCTCTCAGCCGTACCTCTCACCCTGGCGATGGGGGCGGTGGGAACGGCCATCGCGTTGCCTGCCCTCACCGTGCGCCGACTGCAACGACAGCTTCGTCCCGCCTCACCGCTGGAGCAGACCCGTGCCTGACCGGGTGGAAGGCCCTCGGCAGGCGGGGGCGCGGCTGTGGCGTAGCCGGACGCTGCGCTCGCTGCGAAGCCGCAACTACCGCCTCTTCTTCGCCGGTCACGCGGTCAGCGTCGTCGGAACCTGGATGCAGCGGGTCGCGCAAGACTGGCTCGTCCTGCAGCTGACCGACAGCGCCGTCGCGGTCGGCGTCGCAACGGCGCTGCAGTTCGTGCCCGTGATGCTGTTCGGGCTGTGGGGCGGGGTCGTCGTCGACCGGATGGATCGACGGCGCCTGATCATGTGGACGCAGGCCGCCAGCGCACTGCTTGCGGCCGTCCTGGCGGTTGTCGTCATCGCTGGCATGGTCGAGCTGTGGATGGTGTTCGGCCTCGCGCTCGCGCTCGGCGCGGTGACGGTCCTGGACAACCCGGCCCGGAACGCGTTCGTCGCCGAGCTCGTGGGCCCGGCCGACTACGTGAACGGCCAGGCGCTGGCCTCGACCGTGCACAACGCCGGCCGCCTGGTCGGGCCCGCGGTGGCCGGTGGCCTGATCGCAGCCGCCGGCCCGGGCATCGCCTTCGCCATGAACGCGGTGTCGTTCCTGCCGGTGCTGTGGGGGCTGGCCCTGGTCGACACAGAGAGGCTGCGACGCCCAGGCGAGAAGCCCGTCCGCACGCGCGGGCAGATCCGCGAGGGGCTGCGCTATGTGTACAGCCATCCGGAGCTGCGCGCATGCATGGTGCTCGTCACGGTCATCGCCTTGTTCGGCCAGAACTTCCGTGTCGTGCTGCCCGTACTCGCTCGAGACACCTTCGACAGCGGCGCGGAGGCATACGGCTGGCTCACCTCCGCAATGGGGCTGGGAGCGGTTCTCGGGGCGCTGATCGCGGCGTCACGAACCCGGGTAGGCGGCATGTCCCTGCTTGTGATGGCGGTCGCGTTCGGGCTGGTCAACGTTGCCGGCGCGCTGTCCCCGGTCCTGTCGGCTGCCCTAGTCGCTATGGTGGCAGTGGGGCTGAGCAACATCATCTTCAACACGTTCGCCCGCACCCTCCTGCAGCTTCGGACCGACCCGACGATGCACGGTCGCGTCATGGCCCTGCACGGGTTCGTGTTTCTCGGGACCACGCCGATCGGCGGGCCGATCCTGGGATGGGTCTGCGAGGCCTATGGTGCACGAGTCGGCCTGGTGGTGGCCGGAGCACCAGCCCTGTTGGCCGCGGGCTGTGTGCTGCCGCGTCTGCGGCGGCTTCGGGAGGCGGTCGCTTGAGGACACCTACACGCGGTTTACACCGTATGCATTGAGGTATTACGGTCATACCAAACTAGGAAAGGGTCGGATCGTGGCCAAGGACGCGCTCGTTCCGGAAGACATGGCGAAGAAGTTCGCCACCGAGAAGGACACCCCCTACGTGCGATGGGTTCGGGGAGAGGGGCTGGACATCATCAGCGCCCACTACGTGCCGGACCTGCACACGGTCGAGCTCAAGCCCTGGGAGCGGCGCGGGGGAGCCGGGGTCTTCATCAACCACGATGCGTCCAGGACGTCGAACGACTGCTACGTGTGTGAGATCCCGCCCGGCGGCACGCTCGCGCCGCAGCGCCAGCTGTTCGAGGAAATGATCCTGGTTCTCGACGGCCAGGGGTCGACCACCGTCTGGAACGACGCGGGGGACCGGGTGAGCTTCGAGTGGGGTAAAGGGTCGATCTTCGCCATCCCGCTCAACACCTGGCACCAGCACTTCAACGGGTCGGGGCAGGCTCCGGCGAGGTTCGTGTCTTCAACCAACATGCCCCCGGTCATCAACATGTACGACGAGCCGGAGTTCGTGTTCAACACACCGCACGACTTCCGGTCGCGGTTCGCCGGCGAACCCGACTACTTCGCCAGCAAGGACGAGCGTGACGGCCTGATGCTCAAGACGAACTTCGTCGCGAACGCCATCGACCTGCCGCTGGTCTCGGCCAAGGAACGCGGTGCCGGCGGCGGGCACATCCGCTTCGCGATGGCCAAGGGGTCGATGAACAGTCACATCTCGCAGTTCCCGACCGCGACGTACAAGAAGGGGCACCGGCACGGTCCCGGTGCTCACGTCATCATCCTGTCCGGCCAAGGCTTCAGCCTGATGTGGCCCGAGGGCGAGGAGCCACGCCGCTACGACTGGCAGCCCGGGACACTGATCGTGCCGCCGAACATGTGGTTCCACCAGCACTTCAACACCGGCGGGGCCCCCGCTCGCTACCTGGCCTTCAAGCACGAGGCGGTGTCGATCCGCAACGCGCAAGGCGTCCCGAAGGCATGGATCAGCCAGCGCATCGGTGGCGACCAGATCGACTACGCCGACGAGTCTCCGTTGGTTCGCGAGACGTTCGCAAAGGCCCTGGCCGAGAACGGGCTGGAGCCTGCGATGGACGAGGCGTACACCCAGGAGCTGAAGGACCTCCCAGCGAAGCCCGGGGCATAACCGCGTCGCATGACCGACGACCACGACCACGAGCTCCTCGACGAACCCATCGAGGCGAACCCCATCTGGCAGCAGGACAACGTCACCCTGCACAGCGTGGGCATCGACATCGGCTCCGCAGGAACCCAGGTTGTCTTCTCGCGCCTGCATCTGCGGCGCATGGGTGAGGAGCTCACCAGCCGTTATGTCGTGGTCCGGCGCGACACGGTCTTCGAGTCGGCCGTGCATCTGACGCCCTACGTCGACGCCGAGCGGATCGACACCGCCGCACTGGCGCAGATCCTCGACCGGGCGTACCAGGACGCGGGTCGCGGCCCTGACGAGGTCGACACCGGGGTCGTCATCCTTACCGGAGAGGCGCTGCGACGGGTCAACGCCGAGCACATCGCGAGAGTCGTGTCCGAGCAGGCCGGCGACATGGTCTGCGCCTCGGCCGGCCATCACATGGAGGCACGGCTTGCGGCATATGGCTCTGGCGCGGCCCTGACCTCGTACCAGCGCGGCATGCGTCTGCTCAACGTCGACATCGGCGGCGGCACTACCAAGCTTGCGCTGATCGACCGTGGCCGCGTGCTCGCGACGGCGGCGCTGCACGTGGGCGGTCGCCTGCACGTGTTGGACGACCGCGGCCGACTGGTGCGCCTCGAGCCCGCTGGGCGCGACCACGCTGCCCGGTGCGGGTTCACATGGTCCGTGGGAGACGGTGTGCGCGGGTCCGAGCTCGATCGCGTGGCTGACGCGATGGCCGACGTGGTCACGGCCGCCGTTGAGGGGCCGCCCTTCTCGTCAGAGATCCGCGAGCTGTTCCTGACCGAGCCGATCGGCGACTACGGGGCGCTTGACGGCGTGACCTTCTCCGGCGGTGTCGCGGAGTACGTGCACGGTCGTGAGCAACGCGACTTCGCCGACATGGGCCACCTGCTTGGCGCGAGCCTACGCAGACGAATTGACGCGGGGGCGATGTCGGCGCCGGTTCTTGGAGGCGGGGCCGGAATCCGCGCCACGGTGCTCGGGGCATCGGAGTACACCGTGCAGCTGAGCGGCAACACCAGCTACATCAGCGACCCGCAGGCGCTGCTTCCGCGGCGCAACGTGCAGGTGGTGCGACCAGACTACCGCCTGGGCGAGCAGGTCGACCCCGACGAGGTCGCCGGTGCGGTGCGGCGGCACCTGACGTCTTTCGATCTGGACGAGTCTGGCGCCGACGTCGTCGTGGCGTTGCGGTGGGCGGGGCCGCCGGCCTACCAGCGGCTGAGTGACTTCGCCACTGGCGTGGCCGACGGCCTGTCATCCCGCGGCCGTCGTGGGTGTCCCGTGTACCTCATGGTGGACGCCGACATCGCACTGACGCTGGGCTCCCTACTGCGAACCGAGTGCCAGGTCTCAGGCGACTTGATGGTGCTCGACGGCCTGCGACTCGATGACTTCGACTACGTCGACCTCGGCCGCCTTCGCCGCCCCTCCAACACCGTGCCCGTCACGATCAAGTCACTGGTGTTCAGCCGTCACGAAGCCGTACCTCACGCCGCCGGCGCCTAGGTGATCTCTGAGCCGACATTCGCCCGTTCCGTCGAGGTTCCACGCAGTCGTGCAAGCCGCTCCCGATGCTCCCAGTCGTTGTAGTACGCGCGGTTGTTGAACATAGCGACGAGCAGGGGGAACCGGTAAGAGGAGGCCACCACCCACAACGACCTGCGTCGAACAAGAGGTCACCGTCGGGCTGCAAGTCGACGACCAGCCGGCCCGTGCCCTTGTGTGCGTGGCTGCACCCAGCGAGATCCCGATCTGTGTGGCAGTGCCGAGCTGCCGTCCCGGGTGACGGTGCGGGCGGTCGAAACCCCAGGTCCTCTTCGCCCACTCTGAGGCTTGATGTCTCAGACACGAGAAGATGTGGTAACCGTCGAGAGTGTGCAGACCAGCGGTGAGACTCAGCCGGGCACGGTCGAACGCACTGGCGGGCGCAGGTAGTTGTGCACCGTATCGGCGGTCAGCACCACGGAGGGGTCGTACTCCGGAGCGTCCTCGATCTGCTCAAGATCGTTGAGACCGCACTGCTTGTAGATCCGGTTGATCGCCGAGATCAAGCGGACTGGACGCATGGGATCGGCATTGAAGTGCTGGTGGATCGTGTTGGGCGGGACATAGATCACGTCGCCGGCTTGCCAGTCGAACCGCTGCACCTCCTCCTGGGGCTTCCAGAAGTAGGTGTCGGTGATCTCGACGTCGCAGTCTTGGTGCAGGTCGTAGCCTCGGCCCTCGAGAACGTAGAGGCACTCCTCGGCAAGATGGCGGTGCTTTCCGGAGCGACTGCCGGCAGGGATGATCTGCATGTACGCGTCGACCGTCTCCATCCGGGTGTTCATGTCCTCGTTGATCAGGTGCTTCAGCAGGCCCTGACGCGACATCTCCCACGGCATGTCGGACGGCCGAAGAATCTTGCGCCGTTCAGCGTTGCGCTCGGATGCCTCAGCCGCATCCGTCAGCAGCCTCTCGTACAGGGGGGCGGTCTGTGTACCAGCGATCCAGCTCGCGCTCTCGTCCCACGCCATGTCAGTAGCCCTCCCGCGGGTGGTTGTAGTCATCCTCTTCCTCGCGCACCTCGAAACCGACGCCCTCGGGGGTTGGTTCGGTCGGGCGTGGCTCGACCTGCTTTTGGAACAGCATGTTCATGAACAGGTACATGGGTTTGGTCTTGATGACCAGCGCCCGGGCCGGCTTGTCTGGAGATGCGTTGAAGTGCTGATGGACGCAGTTGTTGTGGACGATCGCCACATCCCCGGCCTGCCAGTCGTAGCGGACGTCGTCGTGGATCTCGTAGCCCTGCCCGTCGAGGATGTAGAAGGCGGCCTCGTTCACGTGCCCGTGCTTTTGGGAGTGTCCGCCGGGTCCGTACTCCTCGAGGTGGAGGTGGAAGGTCTGGGTGATCCCGTCCTTCGGCTCGACGTAGTGACGGCTATAGGCCTGTGGCCCGTCGACAAAGCTGATCTCGGATGCACGGCGCACCCGCGGCATGGAGCGGAGTCGCCGAAGCTCCTCGCTCAGCCCGTAGTCGCCCTCGATGGCACGCACGAAGGTGCGGTTCTTTTGGCTGTGGTAGAGGTACGCGAGGCGCTCGTCGTCGTGATCGGTGGCCTCGGCAGAGGGATCATCACCCAGATGCTGAGCGTCGCTGTCGTGGTCTTCGTCGTAGCGCATACAACCTTCAATGGTAGGACCATTACCTTATTCGGTGAATGTCATCAGCGTCAAGTGAAGGGGCCTCGGGAGGACGCACCGCGGATCCGCACGGCCGAATGAAACGCGAAAGCCGTTGGGCCGCGAAGTCCCACTTCCTGCCCGCCGCCGGCCCCCGGAGAACTCCCCCTCGTCGCGAGAAACCTAACAGTCGCATGGTGCGGCGGAGATTAGGCAAAGGGCGTGGACGAACGAGGTGGCCGACTTGGCCGTGCTCGTGATGGACTAACCGATATGCCACAGTGGCAGTCATCACCAAGCCGACACTCCACCTACATCTCATTATCCCCGAGGGAGTCGTGTCCGACGCGGAAGGCCAGACACCACTTCGCATTCAGGGACTGGAAGGACCGGAAGTGACTGAGAACCCGATCAAGAAGGTCGGCGTCATCGGGTGGGGCCGGATGGGCGCCGAGATGGGCAAGTGGCTGACCGCGGCCAACTGGTCCGTCGCCGCGCTGGACCACAGCGAGGCGGCCCAGGTGAGGGCCCGTGAACTCGGCGCCGGGGTGGCAGGCTCCGTCGCCGAGATTGGTGCGAACTGCGACCTAATCCTGGTCATCGTGGTGGACGACGAGCAGGTGACTTCGATTGTCGCAGGCCCGGACGGACTCTTGGACTCCGCCAAGTCGGGGACGGTCGTTGCAGTCTGCTCCTCGGTGCGGCCCGACACCTGCTCCAAGCTCGCGGAGATCGCCGCCGAGCGCGGCATCGCGGTCATCGACGTCGCGCTCGTCGGCGGCGAGCGTGCAGCGGAGCAGGCGGGCCTCACCCTGATGTGCGGTGGCGATGCTGCCGCGATTGACCGCGCCAACGCGCCGTTCTCGGCTTTCGCCATCAACGTCATCCATGTCGGTGGCCCCGGCGCAGGCCAGGTTGCCAAGAGCGCCAACAACGTCCTGATGTGGAGCGCCATCCGTATTGACCTCGAGATGCTGCGCCTGTCCAAGACCCTGGGCGTCGAGCCCTCGAAGATGCGCAGCATCCTCAACGCCGGGACCGGCGGCAACAGGGTGCTTACCGACTGGGGCCTGCATCGCCTGCGCTGGCCGGTCAAGGACCTCGAGGTCGCTCTCGCCCTGGCCGAGGAGGCCGGTGTCGACGTACCGTACGTCCGTGCGCTGGAGCCGCTGATGGCCGAGCTATCCGTTGCGGACCTCGAGGCCCTTCGGTGAATGGCTCCCTCTGCGTGTCCCGGTTCTAGGCCGCTGGATTGTCGTGACCGGCGCCGACCGAAACGTCGGCGAGGGGCGTCGCGGTGACGGGCGTCGCGATGCGGAAAGCATCCACCTACTTCGACAGGGTGCCTCAGTTAAGTGCGGGAGTGGGCGTGCCGAAGAGCGCGCCTCACTTACTGCAGGGGCTTGCCCGTTCTCCACTGCTTAAGCGAGCGGCTTGATGTGTTCCTTAAGGGGTACGCCGGTGTCCGCGGCGGCCTCCGGGGGCACCGTACCGCCGAGCTCGAGAGTCTTGCGCACCGCCATGTAGTCGCGGGGAGAGTTGACCGCATCGATCGAGAGCAACTTCCCCTCGCGGTAGTAGAGGACTGAGAACGACTCACTGTCAGGCTCGCCGCGAACGACGACGTCGTCGTACCCAGTGTTGAGACCGGCGATTTGGAGTTTGAGGTCGCCCTGGTCGGACCAGAACCACGGCACGCCGTTGTCCGAGGGCTGCAGGCCGAGCAGCGTCGCCGCCGCCGTTTTGGCCTGCGCGATCGCGTTCTGCACCGACTCAAGTCGCAGGCTGCCGTGGTCCGGGGTGGCGACAACGGCGCAGTCGCCAGCGGCCACCACGCTCGGGATGCTGGTCCGGGCCCGCTCGTCCACGACAATCCCACGGCAGCAGGCCAGTCCCATCTGCTCGGCCAGGCGGGTGTGTGGCACTAGCCCGATGCCGATGACGACCACGTCGGCACGAATCGAGCGGCCGTCTTCGAGTTGGACCCGCTCAACCCGGTCGCGTCCGGTGAACGCGGACACCCCCACCCCGAGAACGACGTCGGTACCACGGCGGCGGTGCGCGGCTTCGTAGAACTCGGACACCACTGGTGCCACGGCGCGGGCGAGTAGGCGGTCGAGCGCTTCAACGACGGTAACGTGTTTGCCGGCAGCCGTGGCAGCGGCGGCCGCCTCCAAGCCGACGAAGCCGCCCCCGACCACGACAACGTGCCGGGCGGCCTCGAGATCGGCGCGCAACCCGATGGCGTCGTCGAGCTTACGGAGATAGTGGATGCCCGGTAGGTCGCTGCCGGGCACTTCCAGCCGACGCGGTGCGCCGCCGACCGCGAGGGCGAGCCGGTCAAAGCGGAGTCTGCGCCCCTTCAGGGTGACGGCTTCGCCGGCGCCCGCCTCCGGGTCGCTCAGCCGCACGACTTGGACCCGCTCACCGGAAATCAGCTCGATCCGGTGCAGGTGGTAGTAGTCAGCCCCACGGAGCGACAGTCCCTCCTCTCCGAGCTTGCCCTGGAGGAAGGCCTTGGACAGCGCCGGGCGCTGATACGGCGGCCGGGTCTCGGATCCCACGAGCGTGATCGGCTGTTCGCCGCCGAACTTGCGCAGGCTGGTCGCCAGTTGGAGGCCTGCCTGGCTCGCTCCAATGATCAGGGTGCCGACGTTCGCACTCATGTACCTCCCTTAAGGGCTATTGGTTATACCTTAAGGTGCGAACCCGGTTCCCGCAAGCTTGCTGTCGTGCGTACTCGACCTCGCGCACCTCCGGTGGCGACTCGGGTATGGGTGAACTCAACCCAGTGGGTCGCTACGGTGGCGGGGTAGCGGGCGGCGAAGGGGGTAGTCGCAGTTGCCCTCGGGTTGGTTCGCGTCCGGCGGGAAGGTCGCGATTTCCAGGGCTGCTGTCGACGGTGCCTGGTGATCCGGGCGAGGCGCGCGTCGAGGTGCGCTCGGGCGCTGGCGACCCCGCTGGCCGTAACGATGTGACCCGCGGCAGCGCCACCGGTTCGGGAAATGATCCGATGCGCTCGCTCCACGTTTGCCGGAGTTGCCGCTGGCTGCTACGCCGATGGACGCACCGGGCTACCGGCGGGGGCCTCCTGCCGACTCAGCGCTGCCGTGACCGTCTGGCTTGCCTCCATCACCTTTGTCGCCAATCGCTCCACATCCCCCTCGGGGAAGCGGTGCGCCGGCATGAACAGGCTCAGTGATGCTACCGGCCGCCCGGGCTTGCCGATGACCGCGGCGATCGACGCGACGTCGGTGCGCAGCTCGCCGCGCTGGATCGAGTAGCCACGACGAGCCACGAGGTCGAGCTCAGCTTCGAAGTCCTTCAGGCGTGTGATGGTCTCGCCAGTGATGGCGCGCAGCCGAGCCGGCAGGTGCTGCGCCACACGATCCCGTGGCAGGGCTGAGAGGATCGCCTTGCCGTTGGCGGTGGCGTAGGCCGGCGACCGGCTGCCGATCGGCCAGTGGATGCGCACCAGCTGCGTGGACTCGATGTCGTCGATAATCACGACGTCCTGCCGGTCCAGGACGGCCAGGTGCACGGACTCCGTGGTCTCCTCCGCCAGGGCGGTCATGGGCGCCACGGCCGCCTCGCGCAGGCCGAACTCGCGGCCGATGCCGCTGGCCACCTGCAGCGGCTTCGCGGTGAGCACCCACCGCCCGGGCTCGCTCTCCGACCGCCGAATCCAATCAGCCTCGGCCAGAGTCAGCAGGGCCCGCTGGGCCGTGGGCTTGGTGGTACCTAGTCGGCGGGCGAGCTCGCTCACCCCCAAGGGTTGATGGCTGGCGATGAATTCCAGGGCACGTAGCACCGTTGCCGCCGAACTCACCTCTTGACAGTAGCAGGAGAGGGCTGCCAGTGTCGCAAGCCATGCGTATCGTATTTCGGCACGGCGTATCATATAGCGTACCGGGGAGCGAATGATGACGGCAGAAGCAGCCACCCTGAAAGAGGTCGAGCGGACGGGGCCCACCGCGATGCTGATTGATGGTCAGTGGGTCGATTCCGTCGACGGACAGGTCATCTCGGTGATCAGCCCCGGCAACCGCCGAGAGATCTGCAAGGTCCCGCGCGGCGGCGAAAGGGACATCGACCGTGCGGTCGAGGCTGCGCAACGAGCGCTGCCCGCTTGGCGCAGAATCCCGCCGCGGCAGCGCGGGAAAATGCTCGCTATGGTCGCCGACATCCTCCAGGAGAGGGTCGAGGCGCTCGCGCGCAAGGTCGCCGAGGAGACCGGCAACGCCATCCGCACTCAGGCTCGCCCCGAGGCCATGGGCGTCGTGGAAATCTTCCGCTACTTCGCCGGTGTTGCAGGCGAGGTCAAGGGCCTCACGCTCCCACTGTCTGAGGGCGTCTTGGACTACTCCCGCCGCGAGCCGATCGGAGTCGTCGGCGGCATCATTCCGTGGAACTCCCCCATTCAGCTGGCAGCCACGAAGATTGCTCCAGCGCTGGCCGCGGGCAATACGATGGTCCTTAAGCCCGCCGAGGACGCCCCGCTCGGTGTTCTCGATGTCGCGTCGGCCTGTGCCGACGTCCTTCCGCCCGGTGTGTTGAATGTCGTCACCGGCTATGGCGAGGACTGTGGCCACGCGCTGGCCTCCCACCCCAACGTGGACAAGGTGTCGTTTACCGGCTCGACCGACGTTGGTCGGACCGTGCTGCACGCGGCTGCCGACCGCATCGCCCCGGTCTCCCTCGAACTCGGCGGCAAGAGCCCGCAGATTGTGTGCCCCGACGCTGACGAGGACTGGGTTGTCGCGGGCGCGATCACCGCCATGCGCTTCACCCGCCAGGGCCAGTCGTGCACGGCTGGCTCGCGGATGTTCCTGCACCGCGACATCTACGAGTCCTTTTTGGGCAAGCTCACCGGCAAGCTCTCCGAACTGAAGGTCGGCGATCCTCTAGACGAGGAGAGCGATATGGGCGCGATCATCAATCAGAAGCAGTTCGACAAGGTCTGCTCATACATCGAACAGGGCACCCGCGAAGGCAAGGTGCTGATCGGTGGTCTGCCTAGCACCGATGGCCCGCTTTCCGAAGGCTTCTTCGTGCGCCCCACCGTCTTCGGTGGCATGGGTAACGAGTGGCGCTTGGCTCGCGAGGAGATCTTCGGGCCCGTTCTCGTGGCGATCCCCTGGGACGACGAGGACGAGGTCCTGCGGATGGCGAACGACTCACACTACGGCCTGGCCGCTTTCGTGTGGACCCACGATCTCGGTCGCGCCGGCCGGATGGCTGACGAACTGCAGGCTGGCTGGGTGCAGGTGAACCAGGGGCTCGGTCAGGTCCCAGGCCAGTCCTACGGCGGCTACAAGCAGAGCGGTCTGGGGCGGGAGTTCTCCCTCGAGGGAATGATCGACTCCTTCACCCAGAACAAACACGTCGCCATGAACCTCACCCACTGAGACGGCCGGAGGAGATCGACATGAGTCACGTAGGGACCATCGCATTCGTCGGGCTGGGGTCCATGGGTCTACCCATGGCGACCAACCTCGCCAAGGCGGGCCTGGAGGTCCGTGGCTTTGACGTGGACAAGGCTCGCGAGGCCGTGCTCGCTGACGCTGGCGGCACCGTCGGGTTCAACAGCCCCGGCCAGGCGGCCGAGGGGACGCAGGTCACGCTGATGTCGTTGCCAAACGGGAGCATCGTGGAGACGGTGCTGCTGGGGGTGGGAGGGGTCCTCACAATCGGCTCTCCCCCCGCTCACATCGTCGACCTGAGCACGATCGCGCCGGCCGATACCAAGCGCTTCGCTGAGGAAGCCGCAGCGCGTGGTAGCAAGCTGGCCGATGCCCCCGTGAGCGGGTCGAGCGTGGGGGCGGCCGACGGCACCCTCACGATCATGGTGGGTGCCGACGACGATGTATTCGCCACCGTGCGTCCCGTGCTCGACCACCTCGGCAAGAACGTCATCCATGTGGGACCGGTAACCACAGGTGAGTCGATCAAGCTCATCAACAATTTGCTCGCAGCCGTCAACGTGGCCGCGGTAGCCGAGGCCCACAACATCGCTCGCCAGGCGGGCATGGACATCAAGGTGCTCCACGAGGTCGTGTCTACCGCGACCGGCACATCATGGGCACTGCTGAATCGGATGCCCGAGAAGGGCCTGGTGCCCGGCTCACCTGTCGAAGACGACTTTGCCCCTGGCTTCGCCTCCGAATTGATGGCCAAGGACCTCGAGCTGGTGCGCCAGATGGCGCAGCAAGTGGGCGGTCCGATGCTGCTCGGCGGGGTCGTCCAGCAGCTCTACAGCGCGGCGATGGCCAGCGGCTGGGGCCGCAAAGATTTCTCGGTCCTCAGCCGCGTGTACCGCAACCTCAGCGAGCCGGTGTAAAGCCGGGGCTTCGTCATGAGTGGGACGATCACGTCGATGTCGTCGCCCGCGGCGACACAAGAGGTGGCCATGCTGGGAGTCAGCAATGGAGTCGCCGAGCTAACGCTGAACCGGCCCCAGGTCGGCAACGCCGTCAACCACGCCATGGTCGACCGGCTCGAGCTGCTGCTCACCGACCTAGAGGCACGCGACGACGTCGCCGCGTTGGTGGTCCGCGGGGCGGGGGAGAGGTTCTTCTGCGCCGGCGGCGACCTCGACGAGTACCCGCGGCTCGACACCGAAGGGGCGCGCCGGCTCAGCCTGCGCATGCAGGTCGTCACCGACCGGATCTCGCGGCTCCCGATGCTGACGGTGGCGGCCCTCAACGGCCACGTTGTCGGCGGTGGTCTCGAGATCGCGCTCGCGTGCGACCTCCGCGTGGCCGACGCCGGCAGCCGCCTGGTGCGGCCCGAGATCGGCATGGGCCTGGTACCGCCGTGGGGCGGGCTACACCGGATGCGCGACCTGGTCGGACGTGCCAGAACGCTGCACCTACTGCTGGTCGAGAACACGGTTGAGGCAGTGCGGGCCCGAGAGGTCGGCCTGGTCGACGTCGTCGCCGAGCGCTCGGCGGTCGAGTCAGCAACCGCGCTCGCTCGGGCGGTCGTCGCTCTCCCGCGCCCGTCCGTACGGGCAGCGCTGCGCCTGCTCGACGGCGGTGGCGACGCCTGCGACGTCGCCGACACGTTCGGCCGACTGTGGAGCGGCGACGCGCACCGGGCTACTCAGCGGCGCTGGCAGCAGCGGCGCGACGAGCCGATTGGTCCCGCCTGACACAGGTGGCGCAGACCTCACAAGCGATCGACATCCACCGCGAAATGGAGAAGCAGGTGACGCCATGACACGCGCGTTGGAAGGTCTCGTCATCCTCGACCTCACCCAGGTGATGGCCGGCCCATTCTGCTGCCAGGTGCTGGGCGACCTCGGGGCGCGGGTTATCAAGGTGGAGCCGCCAGGCACCGGCGACCAGTCCCGCAACGCCCTCGGCTTTCGGCTTAAGGGTGAGGACACCGTGGCGTTCCTAGCCGTAAACCGCAACAAGGAGAGCATCTGCCTCGACCTCAAGACCGCCGGGGGTCGCGAGGTGCTGCACCGGCTCGCGACCGAGGCCGACGTCTTAGTGGAGAGCTTCCGACCCGGCGTCACCACCCGCCTGGGCATCGACCACGACACGCTGTCCTCGATCAACCCGCGACTTATTTACGCCTCGCTGTCGGGCTTCGGCCAGACGGGGCCATACTCCCAGCGCGCCGGTTACGACCTAATCGCGCAGGGCATGGCCGGCCTCATGAGCGTAACCGGTGCCCCGAATGGCGAGCCCGTGAAGAGCGGGGTACCGATCGCAGACATGAGCGCCGGACTATTCACTCTCGCAGGCATCCTGGCCGCCGTGGCGGCGCGGGAGAAGACTGGCGTCGGACAGCAGGTGGACTGCTCCCTCTACGACGCCGCCCTGGCCCTGTCAGTCTGGGAGACCGCCGAGCTGTGGGGCTCGGGCCATGTGCCGACAGCGCTGGGCAGCGCCCATAGGTTCAGCGCCCCGTACCAGGCGCTCCGAACCGGCGACGGCTATCTCACTGTCGGTGCGAACAACGACCGCCTCTGGAGACGCCTGTGTGCGGCCATTGGGCGCAAGGACCTCGTCGACGACGAGCGGTTCGCCACCAACGAGATGCGGATGAGAAATCGCGAGATGCTTGAGGTGGAGATCGAGCGCGAGCTTTCCCGCGGGTCGACCGACCACTGGGTGGATACCCTTGGTACACACGGCGTCCCTTGCGGGCCGATCAATGACTACGCCACCGTGTGCAACGACCCACACACGCGTGCCCGCGAGATGGTGGTGGAGATGACCCACCCGGTGGAGGGCACGATCAAGACGCTTGGCCTGCCGATCAAGCTCAGTGGCACACCGGGCAACATCCGCACTGCCGCCCCGCTGCTAGGCGAACACACCGACCAGATACTCGCCGACTTCGGCTACTCCACCGAACAGGTTGCGGCGCTGCGCGAGACCGGCGCGGCGCAATGATCTCGCGGCGCCCAGTGGCCGGCGTCCTCGTTCGCTCTCACGGTCCGCCGAGATCAACCATGACTAGGTCCGCCGACACAGGAGGAGTCGACGCCGTGGTGGGCGTGCAGCCGACTGCCTATGCGGCGAAATAGCTGCTCTCAAACTCAGGGGCGATCGATTCGATCTGTCATCTGGCGCCTCACCCCGCAGAGTGGCGCCGCGTCGCGAATGACGCGGTCAGCACTTTGTGGCACGAGTCTCGCCCTAGTCCTGAGCGGCGATGAGCTGCCGCGCGAGCGGTTGGAGAGCAGCAATCAGCTCGTCGAGCTCGGCTGTCTCCAGGACCTCGTACGGTACGGCCGCGAGCTCGTCGGTCAGTGCCTCGACCCGGTCCTTGGCCTGTCGGCCGGTCGGGGTGAACGTCGCCTCGTCCTTGATGAGTCCGCGAGTCTTCATCCCGTCGATCAGGCCGGTCAGCTGCGCGGCGGGGAGGTGGTGGATCCGGCCGAACGCCGGGGCCGGGATCCCCATGTCGATGGCGAGCAAGACGTGGGCCTCGAGGCCGCCGATGCCTTCGGCCATGAGGGCGGCGACGTGGCCGTCGCCACGGTGCTCGCGCAGCAGCGATGCAGCGTGGAAGAGGCGAGCCACCGGCTGTTCCGGCATGGGCAGCGTGCGCAGCGCGGCGTACATCGGGCGGCCCTCGAGCGGGGCACTGGTCGCTGCTTTGGTGAGCAGCTCGACGGCTCGGGCGAAGTCTGACGTGTCCACCAGGCCGCCGAGGATTCGGCGCAGGGCGTTGACGCAGCCCTTCTGCCGTGCGGCGATCGCATCCTCGGGCGTGGTCGTCTCCCACACCTTCGGGATGTGCCGGGCCACCTCACCCGGCGCGAAGTTGTAGAAGAGTGCGTGGACAACCTCAGCGGGCACCGAGCTCCCCAGCGGGGCCGCTCGGCCGGCGAAGTAGGTATCCCAGTAGTTGGTGAACCCCAAGGCGAACATCGCCTCATTGGGTTCCTCCGTTGAGTACGGGACGACCCCGATCGGCTCGACGAGGCCGAACATCTTGCGAGCAAGCAGACCCATGGCGCACATCACCAGCGGCCTGTGCTCAACGCTTTGGCGACGACCTGTCGCATGGTGGGCACCTTCAATCCGAGATCGGGATCCTTGTATCGACTCTTGAGCCGAACCGAAGTCATCGCATCGTCACAGTTGCCATGGTCGGTGAACGTCGCGTGCCCCGGAAGAACGCGGCGGAGTGACGCGCCTGGCATCGACAGGCCGCCCTCGGTACCGGTAGAAGATCAGACTGGGACGGAGATTCCCTGCAGCCAGGCCTGCCAGGCCGGCTGTTCGCGCCGCGCGTAGTCCGCCGCGTCTGCGGAGAACAGGTACGCCCGTACGCCCGCCGTCGCCTTGCCGCCGCCCTCGTCCCACGCGTAGACGTTGAGCATTCCGGGCACCGGCGCGGTGAGCCGGACCAGCGTCTGCCGCTGGCCGACGCGCTCGACCGTGCCGGTGGCGCCGCGCACCTCGACCGCCGAGCCCTCGTCGCCCAGCCCGAGCGCGTCGTGCAGGGTTGACCAGAGCGCCTCCGCGTCGCCGGGGTGGGAGGCGGTGGCCTCCAGGTGTGTGGCCTCCTGGCCGGGGAAGTGCGACAGGTAGAGGCGCAGGTTGTCGAAGAACGGCATCCAGCCGGGGGCCATGGTGTCCCAGAACTCCGACTCCCAGGCCGCGCCGGTTCCGAAGCCGCTGCTGGTGACGCGCACGATGCAAGTTCCGCCGGACTGTGCCTCGACGAGGAACTCCGACGTCAGCGGGCTGAGCGCATCGGGTTCTTTGCCCATGAGGGCGGCCCAGTCCTCCTCGTAGACGAGGCGGCGCGGCGGGTCCCAGCCGGTGACCCTGCCGTCCGAGCCCATCTCGGGGCCCATGGTGAAGTGCAGGGCGCCGCCCTCGCGCTCCTCCATCTCGGTCGGCGCGAACCAGGCGCTCATGCCCTTGGCGGTGGCGATGGCTTGCCAGACCTGCTCCGGGGTGCCCGGGACCTCGACGCTGAACTCCAGGCGGTACGGGACGTTCGGGGTGGTGCTCATGGGTTCTCCTCGGGAAGTGGGTGGGCGGCGACGAGGAGCCGGTGCGGACGCCCGTCGTCGTGGTGGTAGCGAGCGGCCAGGTCGAGCACCGCGGCGGTCAGGTCGTCGGCGAAGGCAGCCCGGTCGGCGGCCGACCGGAAGCCGATCTGTGTGTCGATGGTCAGGGTCGGAAGGCGCTTGCCGGACGCGCCGGCCCGGCGCGCCAGGGCGCCGACCTCGCGCACCAGCCGGCCCGCCAGCGCGACGAGGTAGCGTGCCGACAGGTGGTCGGCGTTGGCTTCGGGGTCCGCGGCGGACTCGCTGAGAGCCGCCGGCGAGACGACGTACGCCGCCGCCGACGCCTGCAGCACCCGCTCGGTGATGCCTCCGTGCCGGCGCTCGCCGGACAGCTCCACAAGGCCGTGCGCCTCGAGCGCTTTGAGGTGGTAGTTGACCTTCTGGCGCGCGATGCCGACTCGGGCGGCGAGCCCGGCGGCGGAGGCCGGTCGGGTCAGCTCGCCGAGCAGCCGGGCCCGGACCGGGTCCAGCGCGGCGGCGGCGGCCTCGGGGCTCTCGATGACTTCGACGTCCTGCATATCGCCACCCTGCTCTTGACAATAAATCTTGTCAA
>CBFGZI010000002.1:0-74210 GCA_965653225.1 uncultured Propionibacteriales bacterium
GGCAGGTCAAACAACCCTTCCCCGGCCTCTACCTGTGGCGCGACCCCCACGGCCGGATCTACCTGGTCGACCACACCGGCACCCGACCCCTCGGCACCACCGCAACCGGTACCGGGCTGCCGGATGTCGCGATCGACATCGTGCCGGCCGAACCGGGCACCGAGCTGCACTACCAGCGCCCTCACGTCGCCTGACCCAGCGCCAACAGGCACGGCGGCGGAAGCAGCGGAAGATCCTCGATACGCCAGACCGCAGGATCTTCCGCCGCTTCGCGCTGAGCCACATCTCTCCGGCCGATGGTTGGTCAGCAGGCGCCCCGAGCGAGGCCGGCCCTCCGGGCGGGCCAGCCACCACAGGCCAAATCCGTCCTCTAACTGCCCTGGTCAGTGCCCTGGGCGGGCAACCGCACCGAGCAATGGGACGCCACCGAAGAACAAACCCGCCTTCTAACTGCCCCTAGCGGATCTCAATCCCGAGACCAACGCAACGTCAGAACCCAACCGGCGAGACTCAAGCCAGAACACAGAAACTGCGCCGGTGAGAACGAAAAGCAAGAACGACGCCGACCGTGAGAACTGAGACCTAGAAGTACCACCCCGACGGCAACCAGGGACCCGGCGGCCGCTCACGCCCACCCACGAACAGCGGACCAGAAGAGACGACCTTCATCCGCGCCGCCAGCGCGACCTTCACCGCCCAGTCCTGGGCCGCGGTCATGCACCAGATCTGCGCCTTGCCCTCCGTCTCGGCCAACACGCGCCACACCAGGTGCGCTGCGGTGTTCTCGTCGGTGGCACCTAAAAGCGACACCCGGTTGTTGCGGTGTACGGCGAAACCGCGTCCCGCGCCACTGTCGACCACCTCGAGGCGCGAACCGTGCTTGACGAGAAACTCCACGTCCTCCGCACGCGAACCGCGCAGCCCGCCGTCGACCTCGGCCACCAGGTCGAGGTCGGCGAGGTCCCCGGGACGGCCGAGCAGGTCGGTCGGGATCACCGAGCGGTCGATCGTGCCGCCCGCCTCGACCGCGGGATGGATCGCCAGCCCAGCCCCGGAGTAGCGGCGCAGCGCACGCGGGTCCTGCGAGGTCATGATCATCCGCACGTCGGCGCCGTCGGCATACGTCAGCGTCGCGTCGAGCAGCCGCCGGCCGACCCCCGCGCTCTGGTGGTCGGGGTGCACGAACAGCATCGACAGCCCCCAGAACGACCCCCGGCGGATGGCCTCGGCCATGCCCACGACGCGGTCACCGGCAACGCCCACCCACGCGCCGCCGCGGTCGCGCTCGATGAAGCGCTCCATGCCGGTACGGAAGTACGCGCGCTGCTCGTCGGTGTGCTCCTCGGGGGTCCGTCCCGCGGCCCGTTCCGCCGCCGCGTCGGCGGCGTCGACCACAGCCACCACGCCGTCGATGTCGTCGATGGCCATCGGCCGTACGTCGATCGTCGTCACGACGACCAACCCTATGTCTGGCTCACCGTGCGTCGCAGGGATTTTCGTCCCGCGCGGCGCTCAGCCGACGCGAGCGGCGGCGGTGGCCATGCCCAGCCACGTGTGCGAGTTGCCCGCCCAGCACCAGCCCAGACGCGGCGCGCCCTTGCTGACCCAGATGCCGGTCACCCGCTTGTCGCCGGCGCGCGAGCCGAGCATCTCGTAGCAGTTGCGCTCGTGTAGCCATGCGGGGTGCTGGGTCGCCACCGCCAGCCCCTCGTCGAGCGTCAGCGGCGTACGACCGGACGCGAGGATGCCCGGGAGCGCGTCGTTGGGCGTGACCCCGAGCGTGTCCGCACCCGTGTCGACGTCGGTGAGCACATAGACCGGCGACTCAGGCAGCGCCACGTCCGCGGTCGGCGCGAACGCCACGATGTCGCCGGCGCTCATGGTGGTGAACCCCGGCCTCCGCAGCGCGGTGCGCTCGACCAGCCGGTGCAGCGGCACCAGCGCGCCGGTGACGACAAGCACGAACGGCGCACTCGGCAGCCGCGGAGCCAGCTCCCCCACCAGCGCGCGGAAGTCGCCCTCGTCCATCCCCGCGAGCGCGGGGTAGCCCTTGTCCACCAGCACGTCGGTCTGGCGCTCGAGCTCGGCCGCCGCGCTGTCGACCCCCGTGCTCTCGAAGTCTGCGCTGTTGATGTGCGTGCTCTCGGTATCCGTGCTCTCGACCTGTGTCATCCGGCTCGCGCTCCGCACGCGACGACCAACGCGCCAGGCATGGCCAAGGTTCCGCACGGTCCGTACGAGCGACACCCGCCAACGAGCGACCTACGACAGCGAGCGCTCCTCGGCCAGCGCCAGCACCTCGTCCGCGCACCCCCACGACAGCGTGACGCCCGCCCCGCCGTGGCCGTAGCAGTGGATCACCCGCGCACCGTCGGCGTGCCGCTCCTCCTCCAGCCGCACCGTCGGCCGGGCTGGTCGCAGCCCGACGCGGTGCCCCACGACCCGGGCACGAGCCAGGTCGGGCAGCAGCCGGGTCGCCCGCTCGAGGATGCGCTCCGCGGCCGCCGGGTCGGGCGTGCGGCTCCAGGAGCCCTCCTCGTCGGTGCCCCCGACCACCACGTCGTGCGCGCGCGGGACCACGTACGTCGGCCCCTCCGGGCTGAGCCACCAGCGGTCGAGCCCGAACTGCTCGACGTAGACGACCTGGCCCCGCACCGGCATCAGCGCCGAGTCGTCGGCCAGCGACCGTCCGGCCAGCCCGCACGCGTTCACCACCAGCGTTCTGCCGTCGGGCAGCGCGTTGAGCGCCATCCGCGTGACCGTCCCGCCCAGATCCTCCAACCGCTGCTGCAACCATGGCAGGTACACGCCCATCTCGACGACCGGCGCGGTGAGCTCCCAGCCGTCGCGGAAGCCGTCCGGCAGCGACCGCACCCGCTCCAGCCGCGGCACCGCGTCGCGCCACCAGGGGTCCGCGGTGGGCTGCCGGAACACCTCGGTGCCCGGCACCGGCGACACCCCGGCCTTCGGAGCCGACTCGGCGATGCGCAGGAACTCGTCGTACGACCGCTGCGCCCAGGCGGTCACCCGCTCGAACGGGTAGGCGCGGTAGGGATACCACAGGGCGGCCGCCACCGCCGACGTCGTCTCCAGCGGCAGGTCGCGGGCCACCACGTCGACCTGATGGCCGGCCTCGGCGAGCCGAACGGCACAGCTGAGCCCGATGACCCCGGCGCCGACAACGATCACACGCATAGCGGACAGTCTCCTGCCCACCCCGCGCGTAACCAAGGCCCCCACAGGTCCGTTGAACCGCCAACGGAGGTGGAACATGTTGCAGTTCCCAAGGTTCGGCGCCCTCCTCGCCCCCCTCGCGGCCGTGATCGTGCTGCTCACGGCCGCACCCGCCGCTCTCGCGCACGAGGAACGCCCGGCGCAGTTCCCGGACGGGACCGGGCAGGTCCCGACCTACCTCGGGCTGGACAACCCGCAGCACCGCGTCGTCTGCCGGCCCGACAGCGACCAGCGCATCGCGGCGATGCCCGACTCGCCGCTCAAGCAGCGCAACCTCGCACTGCTGGCCGGGTGCGGCTTCGACTCGATCCAGGACGCGGTCGACTCGATCGACGCGCAGAACACGTCGGTCTACGTGCTGCCCGGGGTCTACACCGAGAGCGAGTACGCCGCGTACCAGCCCCAGGGCTACTGCGCCCACCTCTCCTCCGCCTCCGACGACCCGCTGGCCACCTCGCAGTACATCGGTTCCCTCACCCAGGCCCCGCAGGCCGACGACGCCGCCGACAGCGGCGCCTCACCCGTGGCCATCTCGTACGCCGACCAGGTGCGCTGCCCGCACAACCTCAACCTGATCGCGATCTTCGGCGACCGCACCCCCGAGAACGACAGCATCCACTGCGACAGCGTGTGGTGCGGCACCCAGATCGTGGGCACCGGGGAGGACTCCTCCGACGTGCTCATCGACAACCGGTTCACCAAGCTCAACGCGATCCGCGCCGACCGCGTCGGCGGGGTGGTGCTGAGCAACTTCACCGTGCAGCAGGCCGAGTTCAACTCCCTGTACGTGATGGAGACCGACGGGTTCCTGATCGACCACGTGGTGGCGCGCGCCAACGACGAGTACGGCATCCTCGCGTTCGCCAGCGACCACGGCCTGATCCAGCACGTGGAGACGTACTACAACGGCGACTCCGGCATCTATCCCGGCTCCGCGTCCGACATCAACGCCGACAACACCTCGTTCCAGCCGACCCGCTACGCGATCGAGATCCGCGACAGCCGCAGCCACGACAACGCCCTGGGCTACTCGGGCACGGCCGGCAACTCGGTGTGGGCACACGACAACGACTTCTTCCACAACTCCACCGGCATCGCGACCGACTCGCTGTTCCCCGGCCACCCCGGACTGCCGCAGGACCACGCCCGGTGGAGCGACAACCGCATCTACTCCAACAACAGCAACTACTACAAGCGCTACGTCGACACCGGCGTCTGCGCACAGCCGATGCAGGACCGCGGCTACCTCAACGGCACGGTCTGCCCGGTCATCCCGGCACCGGTCGGCACCGGCATCGTCATCGCCGGCGGCAACTACGACTCCACCGACCACAACTGGATCTACGACAACTGGCGCAACGGCACGATGCAGTTCTGGGTGCCCTCGCCGCTGCGCGACGAGTACGACCCGACCAAGCTCTATGACACCTCCAACCACAACCACGCCACCGACAACCACATGGGCATCACGCCCAGCGGCGACGTCCAGCCCAACGGCACGGACTTCTGGTGGGACGACGAGGGCGCCGGCAACTGCTGGGAGAACAACACCTCGTCGTACGGGCAGCCGACGAACAACTTCACGATCGACCCCGGCCCGTGCGCCGGCGGCGGGTCGCAGTTCACGCCCGGCATGCCGGTGAAGGACTCCGGGTTCCTCACCTGCAGCCAGTACAACCGCGATGACGAGTTCTGGCGTGACCCGCCCGGGTGCGAGTGGTTCCAGGATCCAAAGCGGCCCGGCTCGGCGGCGGCCTCGCCGCAGCAACAGGCGCTGCTCGCGCCACTCGGCTCACCCGACGAGAGCGGCGCCGCCGCGGCGGCCGGGCTGGCGGGCCTCGCGCTGCTGGCCGGCCTCTCCCTGGTCCTACGTCGTCGCGGTCACCGGCCGCAGCCGATGCCGGTGCGGGAACGGTCCCGGCGGGACCGATGAGAAGGCGCACGCTGGTGGCCGCTGCCGCCACCGCCGTGGCGCTCTCCGGAGGCGGCCTGGCCGCCGCCGACACCGGCTGCCGCACGGTCGCCGGGCCCTGGTGCGGCGACCGCGCGGCAGCGCCCGTGATGAGCACCAGCGGGCCGGTACGCCTCGACGGGACCACCGCGAGCGCGGTGTTCACTATCGGCCACCGCACCATCCGGCAGTTCCGCTACACCGACCGCCACGAGCTCGGCTACACGTTCGTGCTGGCCAACGGACGACCCTCGCCGGTCACGGTCGTCGGCGTGGATCGCGCCGGACACACCGCGACGCTGCTGCGCGTGGACCGGCTCGAGCGCGCGGGCACCGAGTCCACCCGGTTCACGATCCCCGCGGGCGGCGAGCAGCCAGTGCGGCTGGTGCTGGACATGACCGACTGCGAGCAGCTGTCGGCGCGGGCGGGCAGCTTCCTGTCCGCGGTCACCGTGCGCGGCCGCACCGACGCGCATGCGACGGCCGACGTGGTGCGCCTGCCCGAGGAGCTGCACACCGGGTCGCCGCGCGAGGCCTTCTGCCCGCGGGCGACCTCCACCTCACGCCCGCCCGGCTGACCCGTCCTCGCGGGGCCAGGCGTCGACCACCCAGCCGTCGGCGTCGACCCGCATCTCCACCACGTCGCCCGCGGCCAGCGCCGGACCGTGCGAGGCAGGAAGGCCGGGCACGAGCGTCGGCAGCATCTTCGCCAAGAGCGCGGCGTCGGCCGTGACCAGCACGGTCTCGCCGCGGTGCTCGTCGGCGATGCCCTCCACCGCTGCGATGCCGTCCAGCGCGGTCTCCCGGCGGACCTGTACGCCGAGGACCTCGGACACGACCCGTGCGGTGCGCTCCGGCGCGGCGCCGTCGCCGGCGTAGACCAGGGCCACCCGCCGGAAACGCAGGCCGGCGGCCAGCGCGCGGTCCTGCGCCTCGTCGCCGGGCACGGCGAAGACGAACGTCGCCGCGCACTGCAGGTCGCTCACCCGGAGAGCTCCTCCATCCCGTTGGCGGAACGGATCTCGTTCAGGATCTTCCAGGTGATCTCGGTGAGCCCGAAGTCCTTGGGGGTGAAGACCGCGGCCACGCCCATGTCGCGCAGCCTGGCCGCGTCGGCGGTCGGGATGATGCCGCCGACCACGACCGGCACGTCGCCCAGGCCCTCGGACCGCAGGCCGCGCAGCACCTCGGGGACCAGCTCCATGTGCGAGCCGGACAGGATCGAGATGCCCACGCAGTGGACGTCCTCGGCCACGGCGGCCGACACGATCTGGCCGGGGGTCAGCCGAATGCCCTGGTAGATCACCTCGAAGCCGGCGTCGCGGGCGCGTACGGCCACCTGTTCGGCGCCGTTGGAGTGCCCGTCCAGCCCGGGCTTGCCCACGAGCAGCCGCAGCCGTCCGCCAAGCTGCTCACCGGTGCGGCGCACTGCGTCGCGCACGGCCGCCAGCTCGGCGCCGGCCTCGGCCACGCCGACGGCTCCCGAGACACCGGTGGGCGCGCGGAACTCGCCGAACACCTCGCGCAGGGCCCCGGCCCACTCCCCCGTGGTGACGCCGGCCCGCGCCGCCTCGCGGGTCGCCTCCATCAGGTTCGCGCCGGTCTTGGCGTCCTCGCGCAGCTTCGCCAGCGCGCGGTCGACCACCTCGACGTCGCGGCCGGCCCGCCACTCCTGCACGGCGGCCACCGCCTGCGCCTCGGCCTCGGGGTCGGCCGCCTGGATGGCGGTCTCGAGGTCGGCGGTCAGCGGCGACGGCTCGGTCTCCAGGTAGCTGTTGACCCCGACCACCAGGTCCTCGCCGGACTCGATGCGGCTGCGACGTGCGGTGTGCGAGGCGACGAGCGCCTGCTTCATGTAGCCGGACTCGACCGCGGCGACCGCGCCGCCCATGCCCTGCACGCGGTCCATCTCCTCGCGGGCGCCGTGGACGAGCTCGGCGACCTTGGTCTCGACGACCTTCGACCCCTCGAAGAGGTCGTCGTACTCGAGCAGGTCCGACTCGTACGCCAGCACCTGCTGCAGCCGCAGCGACCACTGCTGGTCCCACGGCCGGGGCAGGCCCAGCGCCTCGTTCCAGGCCGGCAGCTGCACCGCCCGCGCGCGGGCGCCCTTGGACAGCGTCACCCCGAGCATCTCCAGCACGATGCGCTGCACGTTGTTCTCCGGCTGCGCCTCGGTCAGGCCCAGGGAGTTGACCTGCACGCCGTAGCGGAACCGCCGCATCTTCGGGTCGGTGACGCCGTAGCGCTCCCTGGTGATCTCGTCCCACAGCTGCACGAACGCGCGCATCTTGCACATCTCCTCGACGAAGCGCACGCCGGCGTTGACGAAGAACGAGATGCGGCCGACCACTCGGGGGAAGTCCTCCGCGGCGACCTGGCCGGAGTCGCGGACCGTGTCGAGGACCGCGATCGCGGTGCACAGCGCGAACGCCAGCTCCTGCTGCGGCGTGGCCCCGGCCTCCTGCAGGTGGTAGCTGCAGATGTTGATCGGGTTCCACTTCGGGATGTGGTTGACCGTGTAGGTGATCAGGTCGCTGGTCAGCCGCAGCGAGTGCTCCGGCGGGAAGACGTAGGTGCCGCGGGAGAGGTACTCCTTGATGATGTCGTTCTGGGTGGTGCCGGCCAGCTCCTCGAGCGAGGCGCCCTGCTCCTCGGCGACCACCTGGTAGAGCGCCAGCAGCCACATCGCGGTGGCGTTGATGGTCATCGAGGTGTTCATCTGCGCCAGCGGGATCTCGTCGAACAGCCGCCGCATCTCACCGATGTGCGCGATCGGCACGCCGACCTTGCCGACCTCGCCGCGGGCCAGCTCGGAGTCGGGGTCGTAGCCGGTCTGGGTCGGCAGGTCGAACGCCACCGACAGGCCGGTCTGGCCCTTGGCCAGGTTGCGCCGGTACAGCGCGTTCGACTCGGCGGCCGAGCTGTGACCGGCGTAGGTTCGCATCACCCAGGGCTTGTCGCGCATGGCCTGAGCGTACGGCGAAATGACCTGCGAGTAACCGTGTCGTGAGGCTTTTCACGCCTGGCCGTCAAGCGGTCAGGCGGAGACGTGCCGGGCCACCCGCTCCACGTGCATGACCCGGGACAGCCGGGTCACCGCGAGTACCCGGCGGACGTGGTCGGCGCAGCCGCGCAGGATGAGCTGGCGGCCGGACCGCTCCAGCCGCCGGTGCGCGGCGGCGAGCACCCCCAGCCCGGTCACGTCGATGACGTACACCCCGGACATGTCGACCACGACGTCGTCGGCTCCGGCGTCGATCAACCGGTCGAGTGAGGCGCGCACCTCCCCGACACTGCTGGCGTCGAGCCGCCCGCTCAGCGCGAGCGTCTCGCACCCCGTGCCACCCTGCATTCGCCGTAACTCCCCGTCATGCCACCGACTTTCGCGGGAATCACCGTACGCACTCGAGGCGTGCCCCGTCGCGTCAGCGCGCCCGCGGCGTGTCGAGACTCACACGGAGCGGGTGTAACGCAGCGGGCACCCGGCGTTTCACCGGCAGCCTCGACCGTAGTGTTGAGCCATGGCAGTCAACCTCACCCGCATCTACACCCGCACCGGAGACGACGGCAGCACCCGGCTCGGCGACATGAGCAAGTCGCACAAGACCGACAGCCGCGTCGGGGCCTACGGCGACGTCAACGAGGCCAACGCGCACATCGGCGTCGCCATCGCCACCGGCGACCTCGACGAGGGCGTGGCCGAGGTGCTGACGCAGGTGCAGAACGACATGTTCGACGTGGGGGCCGACTTCGCGACGCCGGTGGTGGAGAACCCGGAGTTCCCGCCCCTGCGGGTGAGCCAGGAGTACATCGACCGGCTCGAGCGCTGGTGCGACACCTACAACGAGCGGCTGGAGAAGCTGCGCTCGTTCATCCTGCCCGGCGGCACCCCGGGCGCCGCGCTGCTGCACGTCGCCTGCACGAGCACCCGCCGCGCCGAGCGGACCGCCTGGACCGCCTACGGCGAGCACGGCGACTCCATGAACCCGCTCGCGATCAAGTACCTGAACCGGCTCAGCGACCTGCTGTTCATCCTGGCCCGGCACGCCAACATCGAGCGCGGCGACGTGCTCTGGCGCCCCGGCGGCGACCACTGACCCAGGTCAGGTGCTGAGCAGGCCGCGGCCCGGCGGAGCGGCCTCCAGCCAGGCCAGCAGCCCGGTGAGCGCCGACTCGGTCATCGCCAGCTCGACCTGCTGGTCGGCGTAGCGGCACTCCACCACGATCGCGTCGTCGTACAGGGCGTACTCCTCGGCGCCCTGCGCGTTGCGCCGCGGCCCGACCTCGAGCTTGTTGCGCCGGTAGGTCTGGGCGGGCCGCAGCGACAGCGAGAAGATGCGGAACCACTCCAGGGCGTCGTTGTTGTAGCGTCCGACCCCCAACACCCAGCCGCGCCCGGGCCGTTGGGACCGGACGCGGACGCTGAGATCGAAGGTTCCGCCGTAGCGGGCGAGCAGACGCCGGCGTACGACGAGGTAGACGGCGACGAGGACGAGGGCGAGGGCGAGCAGACCGGCGGTGTCGAGCACCATCGCCCACACAGGCATCGCCCCCTCCTCGCGTGCGCCTAGCCTACCGAGCGCGCTCGACCGCGCTGATACGTGCCTGTGCCCGCCGTACCGCCGTGTCGCGGTCCTCGATCGGCTCACCGGTCTCGTCGGTGTGCTCGAGCACCTGACGGGCCTTCTCCAGGTCGATCTCGTGCGACAGCTCGGCGTGCTCGGACAGGATCGACACCCGGTTGTGGGCCACCGAGAGGAAGCCCGCGTCGCAGGCCGCGACCAACACCTCGCCGTCGGTGCACCACACCTCGACCACGCCGTCGACCATCAACGAGAGCGTGGGTTCATGGTTGGCGAGCACGCCGATGTCGCCCTCGGTGGTGCGGGCGATCACCATCTTCGCCTCGCCCGACCACACCCGGCGGTCGGCCGCCACCATCTCCACGTGCAGCACGTCGTCGCTCACGCGGGCACCTCAGCCTTCCTTCTGGATCTGGTCCCACTTGCGGTCCACGTCGTCGAGTCCACCGCACATGAAGAACGCCTGCTCGGCCACGTGGTCGTAGTCGCCGTCGCAGATCTTGGTGAACGCCTCGACGGTGTCCTTCAGCGGAACGGTCGAACCCTCGATGCCGGTGAACTGCTTGGCCACGTAGGTGTTCTGCGAGAGGAACCGCTGGATGCGGCGCGCCCGCTGCACGATGACCTTGTCCTCCTCGGAGAGCTCGTCGACACCGAGGATCGCGATGATGTCCTGGAGCTCCTTGTTGCGCTGCAGGATCCCCTTGACCCGGGTCGCCGTGTCGTAGTGGTCCTGAGAGATGTAGCGCGGGTCGAGGATCCGCGACGTCGAGGTCAGCGGGTCGACGGCCGGGTAGATGCCCAGCGACGCGATCTCACGCGACAGCTCGGTGGTCGCGTCGAGGTGCGCGAACGTGGTGGCCGGCGCGGGGTCGGTGTAGTCGTCGGCGGGCACGTAGATCGCCTGCATCGACGTGATGGAGTGACCACGCGTGGAGGTGATGCGCTCCTGCAGCACGCCCATCTCGTCGGCGAGGTTGGGCTGGTAGCCCACCGCCGAGGGCATGCGGCCCAGCAGCGTCGAGACCTCCGAGCCGGCCTGGGTGAACCGGAAGATGTTGTCGATGAACAGCAGCACGTCCTGGTTCTGCACGTCGCGGAAGTACTCCGCCATCGTCAGGCCGGCCAGGGCGACCCGCAGCCGGGTGCCCGGGGGCTCGTCCATCTGCCCGAACACCAGCGCGGTCTGCCCGATCACCTCGGACTCGGTCATCTCGGTGATCAGGTCGTTTCCCTCGCGGGTGCGCTCGCCGACGCCGGCGAACACCGAGACACCCTCGTGGTCGCGGGCGACACGCGCGATCATCTCCTGGATCAGCACGGTCTTGCCGACCCCGGCGCCGCCGAACAGGCCGATCTTGCCGCCGAGCACGTACGGCGTGAGCAGGTCGATGACCTTGATGCCGGTGTGGAACATCTCCGTCTTGGCCTCGAGCTGGTCGAAGGCCGGCGCCTTACGGTGGATGGGCCAGCGCTCGTTGACCTCGAGCTTCTCGCCCTCCTCGAGGTTGAGGCACTCGCCGATCGTGTTGAACACGTGGCCCTTGGTCACGTCGCCCACCGGAACGCTGATCGCCTCGCCGGTGTCGGTGACCGTGGCGCCGCGCACCAGGCCGTCGGTGGGCTGCATGGAGATCGCGCGGACCATGCCCTCACCGATGTGCTGGGCGACCTCGAGCGTCAGGGTCTTCTTCTCCCCGGCCAGGTCGAGCTCGACGTGCAGCGCGTTGTAGATGTCGGGCATCGAGTCGATCGCGAACTCCACGTCGACGACGGGGCCGATGACCCGCGCGATGCGACCGACCGAGCCGGCGCCCTCCTGGGCCTCACGCTGTTCGATGGTGGCAGTCATATCTCTCACTCACTCCCGGCGTTCGCGTCGGCCAGGGCGTTCACGCCGCCGACGATCTCGCTGATTTCCTGGGTAATGCCGGCCTGGCGGGCCTGGTTGGCGATTCGGGTGTACTTCCTGATGAGCTCTTCGGCGTTGTCGGTGGCCGACTTCATCGCGCGCTGGCGGGCGGCCAGCTCGGACGCGGCCGCCTGCAGCAGCGCGTAGTAGATGCGGCTCGTGACGTAGCGCGGCAGCAGCGCGTCGAGCACCTCCTCCGGGCCGGGCTCGAACTCGTACAGCGGCAGCACCTCGTTGTCCTCGGGCTCCTCCTCGCGCTCGACGACCTCCAGGGGCAGCAGCCGGACGTCGTTGGGCTCCTGCACCAGCATCGACTTGAAGCGCGTGTAGACCACGTGCACCTCGTCGACGCCGCCGAGGTCGGCCTGCGACTCCTGGCCCGGTTGGGCCTCGCCCTCGTCGCGCCCGGCCATGAACGCCTCGATCAGCGCCTCGCCGATGTCGCGGGCGTTGTCGTAGGACGGCTGGTCGGAGAAGCCCACCCAGTCGCGCACCACGGGGCGCCGTCGGAAGGTGAAGTAGGCGACGCCCTTGCGGCCGCTGAGGTAGACGTCGACGTCCTTGCCCTCCCCGCGCAGCTTCTCGGTCAGGCGCTCCGCCTGCCGGATCACGCTCGAGGAGTAGGCGCCGGCGAGTCCCCGGTCGCTGGTCACGATCAGGACCGCCGCCCGCTGGGGGTTCTCCGGCTCGGTCGTGAGCGGGTGGTCGACCGAAGAGTAGGTCGCCACCGCCGAGACCGCCCGGGTCAGCTCGCGGGCGTACGGCTCGGCCTCCTGCGCGCGCTGCTGCGCCTTGATGATGCGGGAGGCGGCGATGAGCTCCATCGCACGCGTGATCTTCTTGGTCGACTCGACCGAGCGGATCCGCGCGCGGTACTCACGCAGCGAGACAGCCATGGGTCAGCTCCGCTTCTGACGGACGATCTGCTCCTGCTCGACGTCCTCGTCCTCGAGGGCCTCGAACTGCTCGCGCCCGGCCTTGATCGACTTGCCCTCCGAGGTCTCGAACTGGTCGAGGAAGGAGTCGTAGGCCTGGTCGAGCGCCTCCGCGGTGTCGTCCTCGAACTGCCGGGTCTCGGTGATCGTGTTGAGAACCCCGGAGTGCTCGCGACGGAGGTACTCGAGGAACTCGCGCTCGAAGCGCAGCACGTCCTCGGTCGGGACCGGGTCGAGCTTGCCGTACGTGCCGGCCCACAGCGAGACGGTCATCTCGTCGAGGGCGTACGGGGAGTACTGCGGCTGCCGGAGCAGCGCCATCAGCCGCTGGCCGCGGTCGAGCTGGCGACGGGAGGCTGCGTCGAGGTCGGAGGCGAACATCGCGAACGCCTCCATCGCGCGGTACTGGGCGAGGTCGACCTTCAGCGAGCCGGTGACCTTCTTCATCGCCTTGGTCATGGCCGCACCGCCGACGCGGGACACCGAGATACCGACGTCGATCGCCGGTCGCTGGTTGGCCGCGAACAGGTCGGACTGCAGGAAGATCTGGCCGTCGGTGATGGAGATGACGTTGGTCGGGATGTAGGCCGACACGTCGTTGGCCTTGGTCTCCACGATCGGCAGGCCGGTCATCGACCCCGCGCCCATGCCGTCGGACAGCTTGGCGCAGCGCTCCAGCAGCCGGCTGTGCAGGTAGAACACGTCGCCGGGGTAGGCCTCACGTCCCGGCGGGCGGCGCAGCAGCAGCGAGACCGCACGGTAGGCCTCGGCCTGCTTGGTGAGGTCGTCGAAGACGATCAGGACGTGCTTGCCGTCGTACATCCAGTGCTGGCCGATGGCCGACCCGGTGTAGGGCGCGAGGTACTTGAAGCCCGCGGAGTCGCTGGCCGGGGCGGCGACGATCGTCGTGTACTCCAGCGCACCGGACTCCTCCAGCGCGCCCCGGACGCTGGCGATCGTCGAGCCCTTCTGACCGATGCCGACGTAGATGCAGCGGACCTGCCTGCTCGGGTCGCCGGACTCCCAGAACTCCTTCTGGTTGATGATCGTGTCGATCGCGATCGCGGTCTTGCCGGTGGCGCGGTCGCCGATGATCAGCTGGCGCTGGCCGCGGCCGATCGGGGTCATGGCGTCGATCGCCTTGATGCCGGTGGCCATCGGCTCGTTCACGCTCTGCCGCTGCACCACGGTGGGCGCCTGCAGCTCCAGGGCGCGGCGCTCGGAGGTCTCGATCTCGCCGAGCCCGTCGATGGGCTTGCCCAGCGGATCGACCACCCGGCCGAGGTAGCCGTCGCCGACCGGCACCGAGAGGATCTCGCCGGTGCGGCGCACGGTCTGGCCCTCCTCGATGCCCTCGAAGTCACCGAGGACGACGACACCGATCTCGCGGGTGTCGAGGTTGAGCGCGAGGCCCAGGGTGCCGTCCTCGAACTCCAGCAGCTCGTTGGCCATGGCCGAGGGCAGTCCACTCACCCGCGCGATGCCGTCGCCGGCCTCGGAGACGGTGCCGACCTCCTCGCGGCTGGCCGTCTCCGGCTGGTACTCGGACACGAAGCGCTGAAGGGCGTCCCGGATCTCCTCGGGGCGGATCGAAAGCTCCGTCATGATGTCTGGTCCTGCTCTCTCTCGTCGAACGTCTGCTGTGGCTTCATGCGGATCGCACTGGTCGTCGGCGGCCTCGCGGTGCGCCTACCCGGCCAGGCGGCGCCTTGCCTCGTCGAGCCTGGTGGCCACGGTCCCGTCGATGACCTCGTCACCGATCTCCACCTTGACCCCGCCGATGACGTGCGCGTCGCGCCGCACGTTGACGTGCACCGGCCGGCCGTACTGCGCCGACAGCACCGACTCCAGCCGCTGGACCTCCGAGCCGTCGAGCTCGTCGGCGACACGGACGACGGCCACCAGCCGGTTGCGGTGCTCGGCGGTGATCTTGCGGAACGCCTCCAGCGCCAGGCTGACGGTACGGAACGTGCCGGTGAGCGCCTGCTCGACCAGCCGCACCGTCGACGGGGTGGCCTTCCCCTCCAGAAGCGTGCGCACGAGCTCACGCTTGTCCTGGACGGAGCGGGTGCGGTCGGACAACGCGTCGCGAAGCTCGGGGTTCTCCTCGACCACGCGCCCGAACTCGAACAGCTCGTCCTCGAGCGTGTCGGCGTGCCCCGCGCGCTCGGCGTCCTTCACCACCGCGATCACGGCGAGGTGGTCCAGTGCGTCGGCGAGGTCGCGCGTCGCCGACCAGCGCATGCCGACCGCCGACTCCACCAGGTCCATCGACGCCGCGTCGATCTGGTCCTGCACCAGGCCCCGCAGCACGTCGGCCTTGGCCTTGGCGGCCACCGACACGTCGGTGGCGACCCGGCGCAGCAGCGGAGCCTTCCGGAGCAGGTTGGCCACCGCGAAGAGGTCGTCGGCGATCCTGCCGGGGTCGCCCTTGTCGGCACGCTCGACGAGCTCCTCGGTCAGGTTGACCAGGGCGTCGGCGGACGAGCCACGCATCAGCGGGCTCCCCCGGAAACCGGCTGCCGGTTCTCGTCGGACTCGAGGGCCTCGAGGAACCTCTCGACGACGCGGCTCTGGCGCGCCTGGTCCTCGAGCGACTCACCGACGATGCGCTCGGCCAGCGCGGTGGCCATGGTGCCCACTTCGCTGCGCAGCTGCTGCAACGCCTGCTGGCGCTCGGCGTCGATCTGCGCGTGCGCGTGCTTGACGATCCGGTCGGACTCCTCGCGGGCCTGCTGGCGCATCTCGGCGATGATGCTTGCGCCCTGCTCGCGGGCCTCCTCCCGGATCCTCGCCGCCTCGTGCCGCGCCTCCGCGATCTGGGCGCGGAAGCTCTCCTCGGCCTCCTTGGCGTCCGCCTTGGCCTGTTCGAGCTCCCGGAAGTTCTGCCTGATCGCGTCCTGCCGGGCGGTCATCGCGCGGTTGATCGGCGGGATGACGTACCGGCCAAGGATGGCAAGCAGGATGAGGAACGCGAACAGCTCGACGAAGAAGGTCGCGTTGGGGACCAGGAAGTTGCTCTCCATCGGGACAGCAATGAGGCGTGTCATCGGACCTTTCCTTTGCTCCTGATGTCCGTTACTGCTTGGGTCAGGCGCCGAGCACGAAGACGAACAGCGCCATGAACGCCAGGTTGATGAAGAACATCGCCTCCACCAGACCGACGGTCAAGAAGAAGATGGTCTGCAGCCGCCCCTGCGCCTCAGGCTGGCGGGCCACACCCTGGATGTAGGACGAGCCGGCCAGGCCGTCACCCACACCGGCGCCGATGGCGCCACCGGCGAGGGCCACGCCGCCGCCGATGAAGGCGCCGGCGGTGGTGATGGCCGAGTCCAAAGCTGCCTGTGCGTCTGCCATGTCTCTCCTTTGATCAGCGCCGGGTGCGGCGCGTGTTCCTACGTCTTGCTCGCGGTTGCTGTGGTCGGTCGGTCAGTCGTTTGTCGTTGGCCTGTCGGATCACACCGCTGCCGGTGCTGCCTGCTGGTCCTGCTTCTCGCGCCCGCTCTCCGGCTCGCGGGCCTCCTCCCCTGCCTTGGGCTTCTCCTCCTCGCCGTGCTCGTCGTGCTCACCCTGCTTGCCTCCGGCCATCGCGAAGTAGATGACGGTCAGCAGCGCGAAGATGAAGGCCTGGATCAGGCCGATGAACATGTCGAACAGCTTCCAGATCACGTCGGCGAGCGGCATGCCGAAGTACCACGGGATCAGCGCGATCAGGCTCAGCATGATCCCGCCGGCGAAGATGTTGCCGAAGAGCCGCAGCGCCAGCGTGACCGGCCGGATCAGCTCCTGGAGGATCTCCAGCGGCAACATCCACGGGTAGGGCTCCATCATGTGCGCGAAGTAGCCCTTCACGCCCTTCTGCTGGATGCCGTAGGCCCAGACGCTGATGATCGTGACCGCGGCCAGCGCGTAGGTCAGGTTGGTGTCGGCCGTAGGGGCCGGCAGCAGGTGACCGGTCTGGTTGTTCCACTCGCTCGGGATGAGCTCGAGCCAGTTGGCGAACAGGATGAAGAAGAACAGCGCGATGGCCAGCGGCGCCGCCAGCGGGTGCACCCGGCCGAGGTTGTCCTCGACCTGGGAGTTGACCTCGTTGACCACGGTCTCCCACAGCAGCTGCATCTTGCTCGGGACGTGGTCCTCGGTGTCCTTGGTCAGGTAGTTCTTCGCGATCAGCCCGAGCACCACGACGAGGGTGCCGGCCACGAAGGTGGCCCAGATGGTGTCCAGGTTGAACGTCATCCCGAACAGGTGCGCCTCGACGTGCTCGCCGATCTCGATCGAACCCGACGACTGGGAGGACAGCAACAGCCCCCTCATGACTTCTTCAGCTCCTTCAGCAACGGTAGCCCGGTCATCACCAGGGCTACGAGACGGAAGACGGCCAGCCCGAGCAGCAGGCCGATGCCGTCGGGCCAGAACGCGGCCGCGACGCTGACCGCGACGACGGTCAGGATGACCAGGCGGACCATCGTCGACGCGACCATCTTGTGGCGGCTGGGCTCCTCACCCGAGGTGATCACCTTCAGCAGCCAGTACTCGGTGGCCAGGTGGTTGGCCAGGCCGAGCACGATGCCGCCCGCGACACACGTGGCGATCACCCACTCACCGAGTGGGCCGGCGACCCAGTACGTCGCCGCGATGAGGATCGCGGCGAGCAGGAACGCCTTGCGCTGGTCGCGGAGGACCTTGAGAAGGGAGGGGCGGCCCGTGGCCTCGAGGTCCTCGGAGGCCACGGCACCCGATACCTGGTCGGTCATGGGCGCTCAGCCCCGTAGTGCGTCGCGAACCTTGAGCCAGAAAGCGACGGCGCCGACGACGATGCCGGCGAAGACTCCCAGGATGCTGAAGACCCCGTCAGTGCCCAGCACGTTGTCGAGCACGAGGCCCAAGACGAGCCCGGCGACCACGCTGGCGACAAGAAGTCCCCCCAGACCGATGAGGTCGCGCCCGCGAAGAGCGTTGTTTTCTTCGTCATCGCTCATCACCAGCGCCACTTCCATCTACGAACGTGCCGAAGCCGCTCGGACGCCGACTCTGCGCGAGCGACCGATGAGCAGGAAGTCCCGCGACGCTACCACAGCCGCTACCCAGGCTTGCTGTCGGGGCGAGCTGCGTTGTCGCGGTCGTCATGATGGCGGCCGTCCTTCGTCGTCGAGGGGGTAGGAGCCCCTCGGCTGGTGGTGCTTGTGAAAGTTAGCACAAACCCTGTCCCGTAAGAAAATCGGGTCTCTACAGCGACGTGCGCTCGCGCGACGGACGCCGTGCACCCGGCAGTCCGAACGTGAGCACCAGCGCCACCACGATGGCCGCGGCCAGCCCGGCGACGGACTGCCACCCGGTAAACAACGACACCACAACAGCACCCAGTGCGACAAGGCTGGCCCACAGGTACATCAGCAGAACGGCGCGCACATGCGAGTGCCCGATCTCCAGTAGCCGGTGGTGCAGGTGCTGCTTGTCGGGGGAGAAGGGCGAGCGGCCGGCGCGGGTGCGGCGCACGACGGCGAGACCCATGTCGAGGAACGGCACGACCAGGATCGCGATCGGCAGCACCAGCGGCAGCAGCGCCGGGACCACGCTGGCCGAGGAGCCGCCGATCCCCTGGTTCAGCGTGGTGACGTCGTACTGGCCGGTGAACGTGATCGCCGCGCAGGCCAGCACGAAGCCGATCAGCAGCGCGCCCGAGTCCCCCATGAACATGCGGGCGGGATAGAAGTTGTGCGGCAGCAGGCCGAGGCAGGCCCCGATCAGCGCGGCGGTGAGCAGCGCGGCGGGTGAGCTGCGCTCGAGGTTGTTGGCCGCGACGATGAGGTAGGCGTAGCCGAAGAACGCGACCGCGCCGATGCCCACGACTCCTGCGGCGAGGCCGTCGAGCCCGTCGACGAAGTTGACCGCGTTCACCGTGCCGACGATGACGACCAGGGTGAGCAGCGCAGCCTGCGAGCCCTCCAGCACGAACGGCGTCGCACCCGAGGCACCCGGTATCGGCAGCCAGTAGAACTGCACGCCGCCGATCACCACGACGCCGGCTGCCACCACCTCCCCCGCCAGCTTGGTGATCGCGTCGAGCTCGAAGACGTCGTCGACCACCCCGACCATGCACACGATGGCACCGCCGAGCAGGACGACGCCCACGTCGCCGAACATCTGGTCGGTGCCGTCGCCGCCCAGGAACGGCAGGCTCTTGGCGACCAGCACGGACGCGGCCAGGCCGCCGAGCATCGCCACGCCGCCGAAGTACGGGATGGGGATCGCGTGCACGTCGCGGTCACGCACCTGCGCCACGGCGCCGAGGCGTACGGCCAGCTCGCGGGCCAGCGAGCACAGCAGGTACGTCGCCGCCGCAGCGACCAGGATGACCAGGACGTACTCGCGCATCAGTCGTCCTGGACCAGGTCGGGTGCGACCTCGCGCAGCTCCTCCAGGCTGATCGAGCCCGCGCGCAGCAGCCGCAGGGCCGGCGCGGTGGCGTCGACGATCGTGGACGGCACCCCGCCCGTCGCCGGTCCGCCGTCAAGGTAGACCTCGACCGACCCGCCGAGCATGTGCTCGGCATCCTGCGCGGTGGTGGCCGGCGGCATGCCGGTCCGGTTCGCGCTGCTGACCGCGAGCGGGCCGGTCCTGGCCAGCAGCGCCAGCGCGACCTCGTGGTCGGGCATGCGCAGCGCGACGGTGCCGCGGGTGTCGCCGAGGTCCCACTGCAGCGACGACTGCTCGCGGCAGATCAGCGTCAACGGGCCCGGCCAGAACCGCTCGGCCAGCTGCCGCGCCTCCTCGGGAACGGCGAGGGCCAGGGCGTCCATGGTGGTGCGCGCGGAGATGAGCACCGGCGGGGGCATCTCGCGGCCGCGGCCCTTGGTCGTCAGCAGCAGCCGCACCGCGTCGGCGTCGAAGGCGTCGCAGCCGAGGCCGTACACGGTGTCGGTCGGCAGCACCACCAGCCCGCCGTCGCGGGCGGCGGTGAGCGCCGCCTTCAGACCCGCCTCCAGCTCGTCGGGGTCGCTGCACGAGAAGCGCTGACTCACGAGGTTCATCGTGCCAGGCCTCTCTGAGAGGATGCAGCAGGGCGCGCTTCAGACACGGCTGGCGGTGACGAACCGGGGGCGGCGGGCGAGGTCAGTGTGGTCGCGCACCTGCGTCCATCGCCCGGAGCGGGCGAATACCGCGGGCGCGGACTCGCCCTGCACGTCCGCGTGCTCGCAGCCGACCCATCCGCCCGGGCGCAGCAGCCGGGCGGCGGCCTCCTCGACCACCCGGATCGTGTCCAGGCCGTCCTGGCCCGACCACAGCGCCAGCGGAGGGTCGTACTCGCGTGCCTCGAGCGCCACCGATGCGTAGGCGTCCAGCGGGATGTACGGGGGGTTGGCGACCACCACGTCGACGGTCCCGTCGAGGTCGGCGAAGGCGGTGGCGATGTCGCCGCACCGCAGGTCGACGTCGGTGCCCGTGAGGTTGCGGCGGGCGTAGTCGCAGGCGCCCTCGGAGAGCTCGACCGCGTGCACGGTCGCGTGCGGGACCTCGGTGGCCAGCGCCAGCGCGATGGCGCCGGACCCGGTGCACAGGTCGACCGCCACCGGCGCGTCGAGCCCGCGCAGCCGGTCGACGGCCCAGCCGGCGAGCAGCTCGGTCTCCGGACGCGGCACGAACACGCCGGGTCCGACCTCGACCTCGACGTAGCGGAACGCGGCCGTGCCGAGGAGGTGCTGCAGCGGCTCACGGCGGGCCCGTCGGGCCACCAGGGACTCCAGGTCGTGCGCCTGCTCCGCGGTGAGGTCGTCGGCCAGGCCGATGCGGCCGCGCGGCAGCCCGAGCACATGCGCGAGCAGGAGCTCGGCGTCGATGCCGGGTGAGTCGACACCCGCCTGCTGCAACCGCCAGGTGGCGCGGGCGATCGCCTCCCGGGCCCGCACCTCATCCCCTCCGGTCGGCGGTCGCCTCGCCCGCCCCGGCCTCCACGGCGGCCAGCCGGCTGGCCATGTCCGCATCCACGCAGGCCTGCACCACGTCGTCGAGCGCGCCGTCGAGCACCTGGTCGAGGTTGTAGGGCTTGAATCCGACCCGGTGGTCGCTGATGCGGTTCTCGGGGAAGTTGTACGTGCGGATGCGCTCGGACCGGTCGACCGTGCGCACCTGGGAGCGCCTGCTCTCCGAGGAAGCCGCCGCCCGCTCCTCCTCGGCCGCTGTCAGCAGGCGGGAACGCAGGATGCGCATCGCCTGCTCGCGGTTCTGCAGCTGGCTCTTCTCGTTCTGGCAGCTCACCACGATGCCGGTCGGGAGGTGGGTGATGCGTACGGCGGAGTCGGTGGTGTTGACGCTCTGCCCGCCCGGGCCGGAGGACCGGAACACGTCGATGCGCAGGTCGTTGTCGTCGACGGTGACGTCGATCGGCTCCGCCTCCGGCATCACCAGCACGCCGGCGGCGGAGGTGTGGATGCGGCCCTGCGACTCGGTGACCGGCACGCGTTGCACCCGGTGTACGCCACCCTCGAACTTCAGCTGCGCGTAGGGCGTCTCTCCCGGCTCCGGGGCACCCTTGGCCTTCACCGCGACCGTGACGCCCTTGTAGCCGCCGAGGTCGGACTCGGCGGAGTCGAGGACCTCGGTCTTCCAGCCGCGCCGCTCGGCGTAGCGCAGGTACATCCGCAGCAGGTCGCCGGCGAACAGCGCGGACTCGGCGCCTCCCTCGCCGGCCTTGATCTCCAGGATCGCGTCCTTGGCGTCGGCGGGGTCGCGCGGCACCAGCAGCCGGCGAAGCCGCTCCTCCAGCTCGGCCCGGTGAGCCCGGAGCTGCTGCTCCTCCTCGGCGAACGAGTCGTCCTCGCGGGCGAGCTCGTGCGCGGCGTCGATGTCCTCCTGCGTCTGCTGCCACTCGCGGTAGGTGCGCACGACCGCGGCGAGCTCGGCGTACCGCTGGTTCAGCCTCCGGGCCAGACCCTGGTCGGCGTGCACCTGCGGGTCGGCCAGCCGCGTCTCCAGCTCGGCGTGCTCGGCGAGCAGCGCCTCCTCCGCCTCGAACATCTCCTCACCTCCCGCTCTCCGGCCGTGCCCGGCAGGTTGGGCCGCGCCCGGTCCGTACACATACGACGGCGCCGACCGGACGAGGTCTGTTGCTCGTCGGCCGACGCCGTTCGGACGCTACTTGTTGGGCTGCTTCTTGCTGCCCTGCTGCTGCTTCTTGGCGTAGCGGGCCTCGAACCGGGCCACGCGGCCGCCGGTGTCGAGGATCTTCTGCTTGCCGGTGTAGAAGGGGTGGCAGTTCGAGCACACGTCGGCGTGGATGCTGCCGGACTTGGCCGTGCTGCGCGTCGTGAACGTGTTGCCGCACGTGCAGGTGACGTGCGTCTCCACGTAGTCGGGGTGGATGTCGCTCTTCATCGCTTGCGTGTCCTTTGCTCTCGAGGCCGCCGGGTCGCCGTGCGGGAGCCGCGCGACGTGAACCGGAACCGACGAACAAGTGTGCCACCCGGCCTGTGAGCGGGCCAACCTAGGGCCGCCCGCCTCCGGGCTCTCCGAGGTGGCGTAGGTCAGAACGACGAGCGGCCTCGGCCTATTCCGGACGGCTGCGACGACGTTCCGCCCAAAAGGTAAGGGAGCTGGGCGGTCCCCGTCAGTCGTCTTCGTTGTCGCGACGGTTGTTCGGCTGCGGGGTGGTCTTCTGCACCTGCATCAGGAACTCGATGTTGTTCTTGGTCTTCTTCAGCTTGTCCAGGAGCAGCTCGAGCGCCTGCTGGCCCTCCAGCGCCGACAGGACCCGACGGAGCTTCCACACGATGGCCAGCTCGTCGCGGCTCATCAGCAGCTCCTCGCGGCGGGTGCCGGAGGCGTCGACGTCGATGGCGGGGAAGATGCGCTTGTCCGCGAACTCGCGGCGCAGGCGCAGCTCCATGTTGCCGGTGCCCTTGAACTCCTCGAAGATGACCTCGTCCATCTTCGACCCTGTCTCGATCAGCGCCGTGGCGATGATGGTCAGCGAGCCGCCGTCCTCGATGTTGCGCGCCGCACCGAAGAACCTCTTCGGCGGGTACAGCGCCGAGGAGTCGACGCCACCGGACAGGATGCGCCCGCTCGCGGGTGCCGCGAGGTTGTAGGCCCGGCCGAGCCGGGTGATGGAGTCAAGGAGCACGACCACGTCGTGGCCGAGCTCGACCAGCCGCTTGGCCCGCTCGATCGCCAGCTCGGCGACCGTGGTGTGGTCGTCGGCCGGGCGGTCGAAGGTCGACGCGATGACCTCACCCTTGACCGCGCGCTGCATCTCGGTGACCTCTTCGGGCCGCTCGTCGACCAGCACGACCATGAGGTGGCACTCGGGGTTGTTGGTGGTGATCGCGTTCGCGATCGCCTGCAGCACCAGGGTCTTGCCGGCCTTGGACGGAGAAACGATCAGGCCGCGCTGGCCCTTGCCGATGGGCGCCACGATGTCGATGACGCGGGTCGTGAGCCCCTGCGGCTCGGTCTCGAGCCGCAGCCGCTCGGAGGCGTACAGCGGGGTCAGCTTGGGGAACTCCACGCGCTGCCGCGCGGCCTCCGGGTCGGCGCCGTTGATGGTGTCGAGGCGCACGAGCGGGTTGAACTTCTCGCGCCGCTCGCCCTCGCGCGGCTGCCGGACCTGTCCGGTCAGCGCGTCGCCCTTGCGCATGCCGTACTTGCGCACCATCGACATCGACACGTAGACGTCGTTCGGCCCCGGCAGGTAGCCGCTGGTACGGACGAACGCGTAGTTGTCGAGCAGGTCGAGGATGCCGGCGACCGGCAGCAGGACGTCGTCCTCGCGCACGGTCGGCTCCGGGTCGGACGGGCCGCGGCGGTCGCGGTCGCGGTAGCGGTCACGGCCCCGGCGACGCCGGCGGCTGCTCCCGCCCTGGTCGTTGCCCCGGTTGTCGTTGCCCCGGTTGTCGTTGCCCCGGTTGTCGTTGCCCCGGTTGTCGCCGCTCCGGTTGTCGTTGCGGTTGTTCTGGCCGCGGTTGTCGCCGCCGCCCTGCTGGCCGCGGTTGTCCTTGTTGTCCTTGTTGTCCTTGTTCTGGCCGCGGTTGTCGCCACGGTTGTCGCGGTCACCGCGGTCGTCGCGCTGCTCGCGGGCCTGGTGGTCGTCGCGGCTCTTGTCGCCGCGGTCCGCTCGCGACTCCGGCGCCTGCTGCGGGGCCGAGCCGGAGTCGGTGCCGCCGGCCTTGGCCGCCTTGTTGTCTGTGTTGTCCGCGCTCTTGGGGGCGCTCTTGGGGGCTCCGGCCTGGGCGGCCTGGATGGCCTCGACCAGCTGCCCCTTGCGCATGGTGCCAGCGCCCTTGATGCCGAGTCCGCCGGCGAGCTGCTTGAGCTCGGGCAGCAGCATGGCGCTCAGTCCGCTCCCACGGCGGCGACGCGGAGACTCCGCGGCCGGCGCGTTGGCCTCGTTCCCGCCGGCTGAGCCGGCGTCCTGCGAGGCGGGAGCGGCGGAGGTTGTTTCAGTCACGTGAGGTCCTTCCCACGTCGGGGTGGCGAGCAGGCGGGCTCGCGCACCCTGGATCGGCGGCCCGACGTTCTACGGGCTCGCGGAGATACTTCGGAATGCGCCGGATCGGCGTCCTTCCTCTGGGCTCTCTGGAACGCGCACGGCCACCGGTGGACCGCGGCGTCCGACACTGCGGATGTGAGAGAGTCACCGACCCGAGCGGGCGGTGCATGCAAAACAGTAGCATCCCGACCGCGACTCTGGGCCATCAGGTGGAAACATGGGCGGGGTCGCGTCTATTCCCCACCACCGTTCCCACTGTCGTTCCCTGTGGTGAGCCGGCTGCACGTCGCGCCGTCGAGATCGAGCCCGGGCGCACGCACCTGCCACTCCTCCCCGACGACGTCGGCAACGTCGTCGACGCCCTGTCCGCGCCGGTCGCACAGCGCGAGGACAGTGGGCCCGGCACCGGACAGCACCGCCGGGACGCCCCGGGCGCGTAGCCGTTGCAGCAGGTCCGCGGTCGGCTGCATCGCCGGCGCGCGGTAGGGCTGGTGCAGCCGGTCCTGGGTCGCGTCGAGCAGCCGTTCGGGGGCCTGCGTCAGCGCCGCCACCAGCAGACCGGAGCGGGACGCGTTGAAGACGGCGTCGGCATGCGGCACCTCGGCTGGGAGCAGGCCGCGGGCGGCCGTGGTCGACATCGGCCACCCGGGTACGCACACGACCGGCAGGACGTCGGGGTGTGGGGTGAGCCGCACCGCGCGGGCACCGTCGTCACCGGTCCAGGCCAGTGTGAAGCCGCCGGACAGTGCCGCGGCGACGTTGTCGGGATGACCCTCCAGCTCGGTCGCGAGCGCGAGCACGTCGTCGTCGCCGATGCCGTCGTCGTCGACGAGCCGGCGTGCCGCCACGACACCGGCGACGATCGCCGCTGCCGAGGAGCCGAGCCCGCGCGCGTGCGGGATGGTGTTGCGGCACCGCACCCTCAGCCCGGCCGGCTCGCTCGCCCACCGGCGCAACGCCGCGAGTATGGACGAGACGACCAGATGCGTCTCGTCGCGCGGCACGTCGTCGGCCGCCTCGCCGGACACCTCGACGACCAGAGCGTCGCCGCCGACGGTGACATCGACCTCGTCGTACTGCCCGAGTGCGAGCCCAAAGGTGTCGAAGCCGGGACCCAGGTTCGCGCTGGTCGCCGGGACTCGCACCCGTACGCCAGGCGCGGCATCGGTCCGCGGGGTGCTGCCCATGGCGAGGCGTCTCTCAGACCAGGCCGGCCGCACGCGCGGCGGAGTCGACGTCGGCGTCGACGACGGTGTCGACGATGTGGTCGTAGGAGGACAGCGCGGTGTCGACGTCCTTCAGCCCGTGGCCGGTCACGGTCACGACCACGGTCTGCCCGCGGTCGACGAGACCTTGCTCGATGCTGGCCAGCAGCCCGGCGACACCGGCCGCGGAGGCCGGTTCGACGAACACGCCGTCGTGCGCGGCCAGACGTCCTTGCGCGGCAAGGATCTGCGCGTCGGTCACCGCGTCGATGCGGCCGCCGGACTCGTCGCGGGCCTGCTCGGCGAGCTTCCACGACGCCGGGTTGCCGATCCGGATCGCGGTCGCGACCGTGTCGGGATCGCGCACTACCTCGCCGCGCACGATGGGTGCCGCACCGGCGGCCTGGAAACCCCACATCCGCGGCCGTGAATTGGCCGTCCCGTCGGCGGCGTACTCGCAGTAGCCACGCCAGTAGGCGGTGATGTTGCCGGCGTTGCCCACCGGCAGCACGTGCACGTCGGGCGCCCGGCCGAGGAAGTCCACAACCTCGAAGGCGGCGGTCTTCTGGCCCTCCAGCCGCATCGGGTTGACCGAGTTGACCAGTGACACCGGATACGCGTCCGCCAGGCCGCGCGCGATGTGCAGGCACTCGTCGAAGCCGCCACGGACCTGCACGATCGCCGCGCCGTGCAGAACAGCCTGCGCCATCTTGCCGGCGGCGATGCGTCCCTGCGGCACCAGCACGACCGGCGTCAGCCGGGCCCGCGCGGCGTAGGCAGCCATCGACGCCGAGGTGTTCCCGGTCGAGGCGCACGCGACCGCCTTCGCGCCCTCGGCCGCCGCTGCCGAGATCGCGACGGTCATGCCGCGGTCCTTGAACGAGCCGGTCGGGTTGTCGCCCTCGACCTTCAGCCACACCTCGCACCCGGTCAGCTCGGACAGCCACGGCGAGGCCACCAGCGGGGTCCCGCCCTCGCGCAGCGTCACCACGGGTCCGTCCGCACCCAGCGGCAGCCGCGACCGGTACTCCTCGATGACCCCACGCCACTGGTGGGTGCCCGGACTCGCTCCGGTGCCGGCTCCCTCGTTGGCTCCCGGGCTCACTCCGGGTCTCCCTCCACCCGCATCACCGAGGTGACGTCGCGCACCATGTCGAGCTCGCGCAGCCGCTCGACCGTCGCGGCCAGCGCCGCGTCGGTGGCGGTGTGGCTGACGATCACCAGCTGTGCGTCCTGGCCCCGGCCCTCCTGGCGCACGGTCTGGATGGACACGTCGTGCTCGGCGAACTCGTGCGCCACGGTCGCCAGCACGCCCGCGCGGTCGTCGACGTCGAGCGCGATGTGGTAGCGGGTGCGGGTCCGCCCCATGGGCAGGACCTCGCGCTGGGTGTAGGTCGACTCCCCTGCCCCGCGCACGTCCTGCAGGCGGTTGCGCGCGACGCTGACCAGGTCGCCGAGCACCGCACTGGCGGTGGGCGCACCTCCCGCACCCGGACCGTAGAACATCAGCTGGCCGGCGGCCTCGCTCTCGACGAAGACCGCGTTGAAGGCCTCGCGCACGCTGGCCAGCGGATGGGTGCGCGGGATCATCGCCGGGTGCACGCGGGCCGACACCGCCTCGCCCTCGGGCCCCCGGACGAGGTCGCAGATGGCCAGCAGCTTGACCACGCTGCCCATCTCCTGTGCGGAGGCGACGTCGGTGGCGGTCACGTCGGTGATGCCCTCGCGGTGCACGTCGGCGGCAGTCACGCGGGTGTGGAACGCCAGGCTGGCAAGGATCGCGGCCTTCGCGGCGGCGTCGAAGCCCTCGATGTCGGCGGTGGGGTCCGCCTCGGCGTACCCGAGCTGCTGGGCCTCCTCGAGTGCCTCGGAGAAGCCGGTGCCGTTGGCGTCCATGCGGTCGAGCACGAAGTTGGTGGTGCCGTTGACGATGCCGAGGACGCGGGTGACCCGGTCACCGGCCAGCGACTCGCGCAGCGGCCGCAGGATCGGGATGGCGCCGGCGACCGCGGCCTCGAAGTAGAGGTCGCGCCCCGCCTTCTCGGCCGCGGCGAACAGCGTCGCGCCGTCCTCGGCCAGAAGCGCCTTGTTCGCGGTCACCACGGACGCGCCGTGCTCGAGGGCGGTCAGGATCAGCGACCGTGCCGGCTCGAGCCCTCCGACCACCTCGACCACCAGGTCGACGTCGTCGCGCGTGACCAGCGCGTGTGCGTCGGTCGTGAACAGCGCCGGGTCAACGGGCACGTCGCGGCGCCGCCCCTCACGGCGTACGGCGACGCCGGCCAGCTCGACCGGAGCGCCGACCCGGGCGGCGAGGTCGTCGGCCTGCTCCACCAGGATGCGAGCCACCTCGCTACCGACGACACCGCAGCCGAGCAGTGCCACTCGCAGGCTGCGCCGGCTCATCTCCCCACCTTCCGTGCTCCTCACGACTTCGGTCTCACAGTACGTCCAGCCGCAGCAGGTCCTCCTCGGTCTCCCGGCGTACGACCAGCCGGGTCTGCCCGTCGCGGACTGCCACCACCGCGGCCCGCGGCACGTGGTTGTAGTTGCTGGCCATGGAGCGGCAGTACGCACCGGTGCCGGGTACGGCGATCAGGTCGCCGACGGTGACGTCGGCACCGACGAACTCGTCCTTGACCACGATGTCGCCGGCCTCGCAGTGCTTGCCCACCAGCCGGCTGAGCAGCGGAGGACCCTCCGCACTGCGCGACACCAGCGTGCACGCGTAGTCGGCGTCGTACAGGGCGGTTCGGATGTTGTCGCTCATCCCGCCGTCGACGGAGATGTAGCGCCGGGTGGCCCCGGCGTCGAGCGCGACGTCCTTGACCGTACCGACCCGGTACAGCGTGCACATCGCCGGCCCGACGATCGCGCGGCCGGGCTCGATGGACAGCCGGGGTCGCGCCACCTGCCGCTCGCGGCATTCGTGGTCGATGATCTCGCGCAGCCCGTCCGCGAGCTCCTGTGGCGACTGCGGGTCGTCCTGGCTGGTGTAGGCGATCCCGAAGCCGCCGCCGAGGTCGAGCTCGGGCAGCTCCACGCCGAGCTCGGTGGCGATGCGTGCGTGCAGCGCCAGCACTCTCCGCGCCGCGACCTCGAAGCCGGACGTGTCGAAGATCTGCGACCCGATGTGGGAGTGCAGGCCCAGCAGCCGCAGCCGGTCGCAGTCGAGCACCCGCGTCACCGCGGCGAACGCCTCGCCCTCGCCGATCGAGAACCCGAACTTCTGGTCCTCGTGCGCGGTGGCGATGTACTCATGGGTGTGCGCTTCGACGCCCGCCGTGACGCGCACCAGCACCGATGCGTGCACGCCGAGCGACTCCGTGAGCGACACCAGGCGGTCGATCTCGAAGAACGAGTCGACGATGATCCGGCCGACCCCGGCCTTCAGCGCGGCGGTCAGCTCGGCTTCGCTCTTGTTGTTGCCGTGGAACCCGATCAGGGCCGGGTCGACACCGGCGCGCAGCGCCAGCGCGAGCTCGCCGCCGGAGCACACGTCGAGGCATAGTCCCTCCTCGACCGCCCAGCGCACGACCGCGCTGGCCAGGAACGCCTTGCCGGCGTAGAAGACGTCGAACCCCTCGAACGCGTCCCGGAACGCACGCGCCCGGGTGCGGAAGTCGCGCTCGTCCAGCACGTAGGTCGGGGTGCCGAACTCCGCGGCCAGGTCGGTCATGGCCACGCCGCCGACCTCGACGACGCCGTCGGCGCGTCGCTGCGCCGTCGTCGACCACAGCCCGGGGCTCATCGTATTGACGTCGTCGGGACGAGAAAGCCACGCCGGACCGCGGGTTCCCAGGTTGGCGTGCAGCGCCCCTGCCTCATGCGCGCGCACGGATCACATCCGCTCGGGCGCGTCGACGCCGAGCAGGCCCAGCCCGTTGGCGAGCACGACCCGCGTCGCCTCCACCAGTAGCAGCCGAGCCGCGTGCACGGGCTCCGGCTGCTCGTCCCCGCGGGGCAGCACCCGGCACTCGTCGTAGAACTTGTGGAACGTCGCCGCGGTCGACTCGAGGTAGCGCGCGACGCGGTGCGGCTCACGCAGGGCCGCGGCCTGGGCCACCACCCGCGGGAACTCGCCGAGGGCACGCAGCAGGTCGCCCTCACGTTCGTGCGCGAGCAGGGCGGGGTCGAAATCGTCGGAGTCGCCGGTGCCGGCCGGGGCGACCCCGAGGTCGGCGGCGTTGCGCAGGATCGACGACAGCCGCGCGTGGGCGTACTGCACGTAGTAGACGGGGTTGTCGGCGCTCTGCCGGGTCACGACCTCGACGTCGAGCGTCAGTGGCGAGTCGACCGGGTAGCGGCACAGCGTGTAGCGCAGCGCGTCTACTCCGATCAGGTCGACGATCTCCTGCAGGGTGACGATGCTGCCCGCCCGCTTGGAAAGACGCACCTCCTCGCCGCCGCGCAGGATCTTGACCAGCTGGCCGATCAGCACCTCGATGTGGGTCGACGGGTCGTCGCCGACGCAGGCGGCCATGGCCCTGAGCCGCCCGACGTAGCCGTGGTGGTCGGCGCCGAGCAGGTAGATGCACCGGTCGAACCCGCGCTCGCGCTTGTCGACGTAGTAGGCGGTGTCGGACGCGAAGTAGGTCAGCTCGCCGTTGCTGCGGACCAGCACCCGGTCCTTGTCGTCGCCGAAGTCGGTGGTGCGCATCCACAGCGCACCGTCCTGCTCGTACAGGTGGCCTTCGGCCTTCAGCCGGTCGAGGCCGTGGTCGACCTTGCCGTCGTCGTGCAGGTGCCGCTCGGAGTACCACACGTCGAAGTGCGTACGGAACGCGTCGAGCTGCTCGCGCTGCTCGCGCAGCTGGCGGCGGTAACCCTCCTCGATGAACGCCGCGAGCTGCTCTTCCTCGGGCAGGTCGAGGATCGCGGCGTCGTCCGCGACTATGGCCTCGGCCAGCTCGGCGACGTAGGCCCCGTGGTAGCCGTCCTCGGGAACGGGACGGCCGTTGGCCGCGGCCATGATGGACAGGCCGAACCTCTCCATCTGGCTGCCGCGGTCGTTGATGTAGAACTCGCGGACCACCCGCGCCCCGGCGGCCTCGAGCACCCGCGCGATCGCGTCACCGACCGCCGCCCACCGGGTGTGGCCGAGGTGCAGCGGGCCCGTGGGGTTGGCGGAGATGAACTCGAGGTTGACCGACTCCCCCTCCAGGGCGTCGGAGGTGCCGTAACGGTCGGCGGCCAGGACGACCTCACGCGCCAGCACACCCTGGGCGGAAGCCTCCACGCGGACGTTGATGAAGCCCGGGCCCGCGACCTCGGCGGCGGAGATGCCCTCGACCTGCTCCAGGCGGGCGGCGAGCATCGCGGCGAGGTCTGCCGGCTTCATGCCGGCCCGCTTGCCCAGCTGCATCGCGACGTTGGTGGCGTAGTCGCCGTGCTCCTTGCTCTTGGGCCGCTCCACGCGCACCTCGTCGGGCAGCGCGGGCAGGGTCACCTCGCCGCCGTCGACCAGGGCGGTCAGGGCGTCGAGGATCGACTGCGAGAGCTGCTCGGGGGTCACCCGCGACAGCCTATCTGCGGCGCCGCGTCGTCGAGGCCTCAGTCCTGTTCGCGGACGGCGGTGGTGAGGTCGCGGATCACCTGCACCAGCTCCTCGGGCTGGAACGGCTTGGTGATGTAGGCGTTGACACCGATCTCGCGACCCCGCTGCAGGTCGCCCTCCTGCGCTGCGGCACTGACCATCACCAGCGGGATGTGTTGCGTCGCCCGGTTCGCTCGCAGCCGGGCGGCGGTCTCGAAACCGTCCATCCGAGGCATCACCACGTCGAGCGTCACCAGGTCAGGCTGGATCTGCTCGATGCGGTCGAGCGCGTCCTGACCGTCCTCGGCAGTGCACACCTCGAAGCCCTCGAGCTCGAGGTTGACACTGATCAGCTCGCGGATGACCTCGGAGTCGTCGACCACGAGCACGCGAGGGGCAGTGGGTCTCACAGCCGCACGCTATCGCGAGTACCCGCTGCTGGTACTGTTTGCCGCGCCCCGGGCCCCCGTAGCTCAGGGGATAGAGCACCCGCCTCCGGAGCGGGGTGCGCAGGTTCGAATCCTGCCGGGGGCACACACTCACGGGGGGCAAGCCCCCCGTGTACCCCCCAAAGACCCGCGGCAGGCAAGGGCCCCTCGGCGCGGCCTAGCGTCCGTCGAAGTGAGGTCAATAGCGCACATTCCTACGGACGCAACGGCCGGCGCTGGCCACGCAACAACCGCGGTCCCACAGCCACCCGACGGGTCGGGACCCCGCCCCTCCTCACTGCCAAGAACCCAGCCACAGACCACCCGAGCGTTCGCCGGACTCTAAAACCCCCGAGCGCACCCCCTAGCAACCGTGGTCGAGCACGCCGTCACCACGGGCGTCCCGGACCAGCCGGTGCAACCGGTCGAGGTCGGGGTTGACAATGCTGGCTCCCCCGGCCGTCCCGAAGCCTCCGGTGATGCGGCAGTTGCGCACGCCGTTGGGATGGATCGTGAGCATCACCCGGCCCAGGCGGTACATCTCGGCCGGCGAGAGGTTGCTGTTCATCCGCGAGATGGCCCGCCACATCATCTGCTCGAACTTCCCCGGCTGGTCGGCCAGCGCTCGCGCGCGCTCGAGCCCGGCCTTGAGGACACGCCCCTGGTTCAGGGTGCGGTCGAAGTCGCCGCCGGGCAGGCCGTGCCGGATGCGGGAGAACCCCAGCGCGTCCGAGCCGTTCATCCACTGCATGCGCGGCTTGAACGAGTGCCCGAGGTCGTTCATCGCCATGGGCGGACGGACCCGGATGCCGCCGAGCTCGTGGATCAGCGAGGCGAAGCCGCCGAAGTCGGTGAGGAAGACATAGTCGAACCGGACGCCAGAGATCTGCTCCACCGTACGCGCGGTCAGCTGCGGCCCGCCGTAGACCATGGACGCGTTGATCTTGTCGCTGCCGTGTCCGGGGATTGAGACGTAGGAGTCGCGCGGGATGCCGATGATGGTCCCCTGCCCGGTGCGGGTGTTGACGCCCACCAGGTGGATCGAGTCGGCGCGACTGTGCGTGATCGACTGTCCCTTGCGGGCGTCGGATCCGAGCGTGAGCAGCCAGATCACGCGTTGCTGCGTGTCCACGGTCTGGGCGTGCTCGACCTTCAGCAGCGCGAAGTCGGCCGGCTTGTGGGACGAGTCGGGCAGCACGAACGCCACCAGCGTCAGCAGCAGCCCAAGGCTGAGCCACCGGCGGAGGGTGACCGACATCACGAACCTCCCCTGCTCTTGCCCTTGTTGTCAGGTTTGCCGCCGGGCTTGGCACCCGACTTGCCCGCGGTCTTCCCGGCGGACTTGGCACCCGACTTGCCGCCCGGCTTACCGGCAGATCTGCCGCCGGGCTCGGAGTTCGACCTGGTCATCGCGCCGCGGTCGACCCATCGGTCCAGCCGGTACCCGAAGATCTTCCAGCCGTGCGACTGCACCTTGGTCAGGTAGACGTCGCCGCGCACGCTGACCTCCGTCCGTTGGCCCGCGCGCGAGAGGCCCAGCACCCGCACGTTCACGCGTGCCGTCGCGCCGACCACGCGGCCGCGTACGCCGGTGACCGACACACCGACCTGCCGCCGCTCCGGCACGACCTGGACGAACGACCCGCCCACCGACTGCAGGGTCAGCAGGTCGGCGTCCTTGTGCGCGGTGGCGGTGATGTCGCGGCCGAACGGCACGAACGCGTCGCCGTAGGCCTCACGCGGCCACGGACCATTGACGAACCCGGCGTCGATCCAGGCCCGGACCGGCTTGGAGATCGCCCGCAGGGTGCCGCGGCCCCTCGCCTTGCGAATGTCCCCGGCAACTCGTCGGTAACGCAGCTCGTACGGCGCCGCACGCTCCTGCAGCGACTGCGCGGAGCCGGTCGCGGTGTCTGAGGGCGCACCACCTCCCTGGCTCCCCTGCTGGCCCTCGTCGGTGCATCCGGAGAGACCCACCAGTAGCAGCGCCAAAACGGGCAGCACGACCAGCGGAGACGGTGGGGCGAGCCGGGCTCGCGACGACTTCCACATCACGCACAGCATGCCCCGTTCTGCCAGCAGGTCAAGGCAGGCGCTCCGTGGGCCCCTCGGCCGGTAAGGACACCCTGGGTACGCCGTAGAGTGAGACCCACGACACCAGGTGTTCCCCGCTACTTTCACGACAGCGGGCCGACTAGCCTTGGCGTCGTAACCGACATACCGCTGCACTCCGGAAGAGGCGATCGAGGCCGTGCCCGAGTCCCCCGAAGAGAATCCCCTGTCGGCATTCGGTGCCAACGAGTGGCTCGTGGACGAGATGTACGAGCGGTACCGGCAGGACCCCAGCTCCGTGGACAAGGAGTGGTGGGACTTCTTCAAGACCTTCGAGGCATCCGAGAAGGGCGGCTCCGGGGACGGGTCCGGCCGTCCGACCGGCGGTCAGGCCGGTGGCCAGGCCGATGGCGGGGCCCGCGCCTCCACCACGCCGCCCGACGTGACCAAGCCCGATGTCCGGCCCGAGCAGATGAGGCCCTCGCCCGCCGGCGACACCCACCCGGTAGCCAAGGACCAGCGGCCGTCGGGCACCCCGCGGGCCAAGACCCCTGACGGCGCCACCAGCTCGGCGCGCAACCTGCCCGAGTCCCCCGCCTCGATGGGACAGACCGGCAGCACCAAGGGCGACACCCCGGTGACGGCGCCGCCGGTCCCCAAGGACCATCCCAAGGTGGAGCGGCCGGAGGTCTCGACGGAGGCGGAGCGCCGCCCGCTGCGCGGTGCCGCGGCCCGCACCGTGGCCAACATGGACGCCAGCCTCGCCGTGCCGACGGCCACGAGCGTGCGCGGCGTCCCGGTCAAGCTGCTGTGGGACAACCGCATCGTCATCAACAACCACCTCGCCCGTGCCCGCGGCGGCAAGGTGTCGTTCACCCACATCATCGGCTTCGCGCTGGTCAAGGCGCTGCGGTCGATGCCGGAGATGAACACCGGGTTCGAGGTCGTCGACGGCAAGCCGACGCAGCTGATGCCCGAGCACGTCAACCTCGGCCTGGCCATCGACCTGCCCAAGCCCGACGGCACCCGGCAGCTGCTGGTCCCGTCGATCAAGGCCGCGGAGTCGATGGACTTCGCGGCGTTCTGGACCTCCTACGAGGAGCTGGTGCGCAAGGCGCGCGACGGCAAGCTGAAGCTGGAGGACTTCCAGGGCACGACAGTCACGCTCACCAACCCCGGCACGATCGGCACCAACCACTCGGTGCCGAGGCTGATGCAGGGCCAGGGCGCGATCATCGGCGTGGGCGCCATGGACTACCCGCCCGAGTGGCAGGGCGCCGCCGAGGAGACGCTGACCCGTAACGCGGTCAGCAAGGTGATGACGCTCACGTCCACCTACGACCACCGCGTCATCCAGGGCGCCCAGTCGGGCGAGTTCCTGCGTCGGGTGCACATGCTGCTGCTGGGCGCAGACGGTTTCTACGACGAGATCTTCCACGCGCTGCGCATCCCGTACGAGCCGATCCGCTGGGCAGCCGACATCTCGGCCAGCCACGAGGACGAGGTCAGCAAGCAGGCGCGTGTGCAGGAGCTCATCCACGCGTTCCGGGTGCGCGGCCACATCATGGCCGACACCGACCCGCTCGAGTACCAGCAGCGCAGCCACCCCGACCTCGACATCGAGACCCACGGGCTGACGCTGTGGGACCTCGACCGCGAGTTCGCCACCGGCTCGTTCGGCTCGTCGCGCCGGATCATGAAGCTGCGCGACATCCTGGGCATCCTGCGCGACTCGTACGTGCGCACGGTCGGCATCGAGTACATGCACATCCAGGACCCCGAGCAGCGCCGGTGGATCCAGGAGCGGGTGGAGCAGCCGCACAAGAAGCCTCCTCGCGAGGAGCAGCTGCGGATCCTGCACAAGCTCAACCAGGCAGAGGCGTTCGAGACCTTCCTGCAGACCAAGTTCGTCGGCCAGAAGCGGTTCAGCCTGGAGGGTGGCGAGACCACCGTCCCGCTGCTGGACGAGATCTGCGAGGCCGCGGCCGAGAGCCAGCTCGACGAGGTCGTCGTCGGCATGGCCCACCGTGGACGGCTCAACGTGCTGGCCAACATCGTCGGCAAGAGCTACGCGCAGATCTTCCGTGAGTTCGAGGGCAACATCGACCCGCGCACGGTGCAGGGCTCCGGTGACGTGAAGTACCACCTCGGCGCGGAGGGCGAGTTCAGCGCCGCCACCGGCGACCGGATCAAGGTGTCGGTCGCGGCGAACCCGTCCCACCTCGAGGCGGTCGACCCGGTGCTGGAGGGCATCGTCCGCGCCAAGCAGGACATCCTGAACCGAGGCGAGGAGTTCCCGGTGCTTCCCGTGCTGGTGCACGGCGACGCCGCGTTCGCCGGCCAGGGTGTGGTCGCCGAGACGCTGAACCTCTCGCAGCTGCGCGGCTACCGCACCGGCGGCACGGTGCACGTCGTGGTCAACAACCAGGTCGGCTTCACCACCTCGCCGACGGCCTCCCGGTCCTCGCTGTACTGCACCGACGTCGCCCGCATGGTGCAGGCGCCGATCTTCCACATCAACGCCGACGACCCGGAGGCCTGCATCCGCACCGCGCGGCTGGCGTTCGAGTACCGCCAGGCGTTCAAGAAGGACGTCGTCATCGACCTGATCTGCTACCGCAGGCGGGGCCACAACGAGGGCGACGACCCGTCGTACACGCAGCCGCTGATGTACGACCTGATCGAGCAGAAGCGGTCGGTGCGCAAGCTCTACACCGAGGCCCTGATCGGCCGCGGCGACATCACCGTCGAGGAGGCCGAGCAGGCGCTGCGCGACTACCAGCAGCAGCTCGAGCGGGTGTTCAAGGAGGTCCGCGAGGCCAAGAGCCAGCCGATGGACCCCTACGTCACCGTGCCTGCCTACCCCACCAAGCGGGGCGACGAGGACGTCGAGACCGCGGTGCAGTTCGAGGTCCTCAAGCGGGTCGCCGACGCCTACACGTCCGTGCCCGAGCACTTCACCGTGCACCCCAAGGTGCTGCCGCAGCTGCAGCGCCGGGCCTCGGCGATCACCGAGGGCCCGATCGACTGGGGTACCGCCGAGATCATCGCGTTCGGCTCGCTGCTGATGGCCGGCCGCCCGGTGCGGCTGTCCGGCCAGGACTCCCGCCGCGGCACGTTCGTCCAGCGGTTCGCGACCATCATCGACCGCAAGACGGCGCAGGAGTGGACGCCGCTGCAGCACCTTTCCGACGAGCAGGCACAGTTCTTCATCTACGACTCGCTGCTGTCCGAGTACGCCGCGATGGGCTTCGAGTACGGCTACTCCGTGGCCCGGCCGAACACGCTGGTGTGCTGGGAGGCGCAGTTCGGCGACTTCGCCAACGGCGCCCAGGTGGTCATCGACGAGTTCATCTCCGCCGGCGAGGCGAAGTGGAACCAGCGCTCGGGCGTCGTGCTGCTGCTCCCGCACGGCTACGAGGGCCAGGGCCCCGACCACTCCTCGGCCAGGATCGAGCGGTTCCTCACGCTGGCCGCGGGCGACGCGATGACCGTCGCGCAGCCGTCCAGCCCGGCCAGCTACTTCCACCTGCTGCGCCGGCACTCGCTGGGCGACGTGCACCGGCCGATGGTGGTCTTCACGCCCAAGTCGATGCTCAAGCGCAAGGATGCGGCGTCACGGCCCGAGGACTTCACCCAGGGCCACTTCCGTCCGGTGATCGGCGACGCGCAGGTCGACCCCGAGAAGGTCGAGCGCGTCGTGCTGTGCTCCGGGCGGATCACCTGGGACGTGCTGGCGGAGCGGAAGAAGCGCGAGGGCGACGCGCCCACGACGGCGGTGCTGCGCGTCGAGCAGCTCTACCCGCGTCCGGTCCAGGAGCTGCTCACCGAGCTCAAGCGCTTCCCGCGGCTGCAGGAGGTGCGCTGGGTACAGGACGAGCCGGCGAACATGGGCCCGTGGCCGCACATGGCGCTGCACCTCACCTCCGAGCTGCCGGTGCCGTTCTACCGGGTCTCGCGCCCGGAGTCGGCGGCTCCGTCGGTGGGGTCGGCCGCCGTGCACGGCGAGGAGGCGAAGGCCCTGCTGCAGCAGGCATTCTCCTGACCGACATCACGCCGACGCGATACCGAGGACGACCGTGTACTTCACCGACCGCGGGATCGAGGAGCTCGAGGCCCGCCGCGGCGACGAGCAGGTGAGCCTGTCGTGGGTCGCCGACCGGCTGCAGGAGTTCTGCGACCTCAACCCCGAGTTCGAGACCGCCGTGGAGCGGCTCGCGACCTGGCTGGCGCGCGACGACGCCGCCGACGACGACGAGGACGAGTAGCGCCCACTCGCGTCAGAGGGTGAAGACGACCTTGCCGAACAGGTTGCCCTCGGCCATCGCGGCGAACCCCTCGCGTGCCTCGCTCATCGGCAGGGTGCGGTCGACCAGCGGCCGGGTGCCGCTGACGTCGAGGAACTCCGCGAGGTGCCTGAGCTCCGCGCGCGTGCCCATCGTGGACCCGTGCACCCGAAGCTGGAGGAAGAAGATCCGGTTGAGCTCGGTCGAATCGGGGTTCGGTCCCGAGGTCGCTCCGCAGATGACCACGACCCCGCCGGGGCGCAGCGACTTCAGCGAGTGCGACCACGTGGCCGCGCCGACCGTCTCCATCACCGCGTCGACCCGCTGCGGCAGCCGGGCGCCGGGCTCGACCGCCTCGTGCGCTCCGAGGTCGAGAGCGCGCTTGCGCTTCTGCTCGTCACGGCTGGTGGCGAACACCCGAAGACCGGCGGCACGCGCCAGCGTGATCAGCGCGGTCGCGACACCGCCGCCCGCGCCCTGCACCAGCACGCTGTCGCCGGGCCGCAGGTCACCCTGGGTGAACAGCATCCGGTAGGCCGTCAGCCATGCCGTCGGCAGGCAGGCGGCCTCCTCGAACGACAGACCGGCGGGCTTGGGCAGCACGTTGCTCCTGGGCACCGCGACCTGCTCTGCGAACGTGCCCTGGAAGCGCTCCGAGAGCAGCGACCGCTTGGGGTCGAGGGTCTCGTCGCCCACCCAGCTCGGGTCGCTGATCACGGCGTGCACGAGGACCTCGTTGCCCTCCTCGTCGTACCCGGCCGCGTCACAGCCGAGGATCATCGGGAGCTGGTCCTCCTTGATGCCGACCCCGCGCAGCGACCACACGTCGTGGTGGTTGAGGGACGCGGCCTTGACGTTGACCGTCGTCCAGCCCTCGGGGACCTCCGGCTCCGGGCGGTCACCCAGCGCGAGCCCCGACAGCGGGTCGTCCTTGCTGAAAGCTTCGGCGTATACGGCGAACATCCCCCGACCCTAGCGAGGTCGCGGGGTGACGTCAGCGGCGGGCGACCCCGTCGCGACGGGCCGCCTCGGCGACCGCCTCCGCCACGGCGCCCGGAACGCGCGCGTCGAACGGCGACGGGATCACGCAGGTCTCCTCCAGGTCGTCCGCGTCGGCGACCAGTGCCGCCAGGGCATCGGCAGCCGCCAGCTTCATGCCCTCGGTGATGTGGCGGGCACGCACGTCGAGAGCGCCGCGGAAGATGCCGGGGAAGGCCAGCACGTTGTTGATCTGGTTGGGGTAGTCGGACCGCCCGGTGGCCACCACGCGCGCGTGCCGGGTCGCGATGTCGGGGTGCACCTCGGGGTTGGGGTTGGCCAGCGCGAACACCACCGCGTCGTCGGCCATCCGGGCCACGACCTCCTCCGGCACGGTGCCGCCGGACACACCCACGAAGACGTCGGCGCCGTCCAGCGCGTCGGCGAGCCGACCGCTGACACCGCTCACGTTCGTCTCGTGCGCGAGGCTGAGCTTGACCGGGTTCATGTCGGTGCGGTCGGGGTGCAGCACGCCGCGGCTGTCGACGACCTGCAGGTCACCGACGCCCGCCGCGAGCAGGATCCGCGCCACCGCGACTCCCGCCGCACCGGCACCGGAGATCACCACCCGGGCCTGGCTGATGTCGCGGCCGGTGATGCGCAGCGCGTTGCGCATCGCGGCGAGCACCACCACGGCCGTGCCGTGCTGGTCGTCGTGGAAGACCGGGATGTCGAGCCGGTCCTTCAGCCGCCGCTCGATCTCGAAGCACCGCGGCGCGGAGATGTCCTCGAGGTTGATGCCACCGAAGCTGGGCGCGAGGTGCACGACGGTCTCGACCAGGGCGTCGACGTCGGTGGTGTCGAGGCAGATCGGCACCGCGTCGACGTTGGCGAAGTGCTTGAACAGCAGCGCCTTGCCCTCCATCACCGGCATCGCCGCGGTCGGGCCGATGTCGCCCAGCCCCAGCACCGCGGTGCCGTCGGTGACCACCGCGACCGTGTTGCCGATCCAGGTCAGGTCCTGCGCGGTGGTGGGGTCGGCGGCGATCGCCTCGCACACGCGCGCCACGCCGGGTGTGTACGCCAGCGACAGGTCCTCCTGGGTCTCCAGGGGCACCGTGCCGGCGATCGCCATCTTCCCGCCGCGGTGTCGCGCGAACGCGGGATCCTCGTCGTTCCAGCGCTGGGATTCGGAGACAGCCATGTCAGCAACCATTTCAGGAGACCTCTGCTCGACGGTGAACGGAGGCCGACAGATGGGGTGCCGGGGTACGGCGCGCGTCGGCCAGGAGTGCGACTATGGGGGTCTCCCGGGTGACGATTCTGCCACACGGCAGGTGTGCCTCCGCCCGTCCCGTACCGACCTGATGACACACTGCCTGTCCCAGGAACCGATCACCTCAATGGGGGCCAGCATGCGACGTCTCACTCTCCGCGCCCTCGGTGTCTCCGCGCTCGCCGTGCTGACCCTCTCCGGGTGCGCCACCGGCGGCGACAAGACCTCCACCGATAGCGGCGCCAAGCTCGTCGAGCCCGGCAAGCTCACCGTCTGCACACACCTGCCGTACAAGCCGTTCCAGTTCAGCAGGGGCGGCAAGGTCGTCGGCTTCGACGTCGACCTGATGGACCTGGTCGCCAAGCGGCTCGGTGTCCAGCAGAAGATCTTCAACACGCCCTTCGAGGGCATCGAGTCCGGGCAGTCGCTCAACACCGGGCAGTGCGACGCCGCGGCTGCGGGCATGACCATCACCGAGGACCGGGCCAAGGTGATCGACTTCTCCAACCCGTACTTCAAGGCGACCCAGGCGCTGCTGGTGAAGAAGGGCTCGGGCATCAACAGCCTCGCGGACCTCAAGGGCAAGACGCTCGCAGTCCAGTCGGGCACCACGGGCCAGATCTACGCCGAGCAGAACGCCCCCGAGGACACCGAGCTCCGCACCTTCGAGGACCTGGGGCTGCTCACGACCGCGGTGAAGACGGGTCAGGTCGACGCCGGCATCAACGACAACGGCGTGCTCTACGACTACGTGCAGACCAACCCCGACACCGAGGTCGCGACCGAGTTCAACACCGGTGAGGAGTACGGCATCGCCGTGCAGAAGGACCAGAACGAGGCCCTGCTGAGGGTCATCAACCAGGTGATCGCGAAGGCCAAGTCCGACGGCACCTACGACAAGATCTACCGCAAGTGGTTCGGCAACCAGGCGCAGGGATGACGGCCTGACGAACCCGAGCCTGGGAGCGACAACATGGCGATGAGCCCCCGCAAGCGGGCGCGGCTGTCGCGCGGAGTCCAGTACGCCGTCCTCGGCGTGGTCGTGGTCGTGGCGGTCGTCGCCGCGGACTGGGGCGCGATCGTCGACGCCTTCCTGAACCCGTCGGTGCTCGTGAAGCTCGTGCCCGAGCTGTTCACTGTGGCGCTGAAGAACACCGTCCTCTACACCGCGTCCGGGTTCGTCTTCGGCCTGGTGCTGGGGCTGCTGCTCGCCCTCATGCGCCTCTCCTCGGTAGGCCCGTACCGGTGGTTCGCGTCGGGGTTCATCGAGTTCTTCCGCGGTGTCCCCGCACTGGTGGTGTTCATCTTCTTCGCCTTCGGGATCCCCACGGCCTTTCCCGGCTACGCCGTTCCGTACGAGCCCTACGGCACGGTGACGCTCGCGCTCGGGCTGGTGGGCGGCGCCTACATGGCCGAGACCATCCGCGCCGGCATCCAGGCAGTGCCGAAGGGCCAGATGGAGGCCGCCCGCTCCCTTGGCATGTCGCACACGCGTGCGATGGGCTACGTGGTCATCCCGCAGGCCTTCCGGATCGTCCTCCCGCCGCTGACCAACGAGCTGATCCTGCTGACCAAGGACTCGTCCCTGGTCTACGTGGTCGGCCTGAGCCTGGCCGGCTACGAGCTCACCAGCTTCGGGCGTGACGCGCTGAACACCTACGTCAGCGTCACGCCGCTCGCGGCGATCGGCGTCGCCTACCTGCTGATCACCGTGCCGCTGTCGATCGTGGTGCGGCGGCTCGAGGCGAGGAGTGCGAGGGCACGATGACCGTCGGCGAGAACCTCGGACACCCCGCGATCGACGTCCAGGACCTGCACAAGTACTTCGGCGACAACGAGGTGCTCAAGGGCATCGACTTCCACGTCGACAACGGCCAGGTCGTGTGCGTCGTCGGCCCGTCCGGGTCGGGCAAGTCGACGCTGCTGCGCTGCGTGAACCGGCTCGAGGAGCCGACCTCGGGCAGGGTCGTCGTCGAGGGCGTCGACATCACCGACCCCGACGTCGACATCGACCAGGTCCGCAGCCGGATCGGCATGGTGTTCCAGCAGTTCAACCTGTTCCCGCACATGACCGTCATGCGCAACCTCACCATCGCCCAGCGGCGCGTCCGCAAACGCAGCGCCGACGAGGCCGTGTCAGTGGCCCGTCGCAACCTCGAGAAGGTCGGCCTGCTCGACAAGCAGGACGCCTACCCCGCCCACCTGTCCGGTGGACAGCAGCAGCGCGCCGCCATCGCGAGGGCGCTGTCGATGGACCCCGACATGATGCTGTTCGACGAGCCCACCAGCGCGCTCGACCCCGAGCTCGTCGGCGACGTCCTCGCCGTGATGAAGCAGCTCGCCGGAGAGGGCATGACGATGATGGTCGTCACCCACGAGATGGGTTTCGCCCGCGAGGTTGGCGACAAGCTCGTCTTCATGGACGACGGCGTCATCGTCGAGGAGGGCCACCCCCGCGACGTGCTCGCCAACCCCCAGCACTCGCGCACGCAGGGGTTCCTGTCCAAGGTGCTCTAGTCTGCGCCAGGTCTGCCAGTCTCCGCCCTGGTTCCTTGGTCGGCGTCAGCCGGCGCGTCGTCGCCAGGGCCACACCCGGCAGACCACCACCGCCAGGACGTCGTCGTCGGGGATCGCACCGACCAGCCACGAGTCCACGCCCTCGTCCGGGTTGTCCCGCTCGACCCACCATCCGTCGCGTTCGCGCCGGGTCACGCGCTTGACCGCCACCGGCCGCTCCGGCAGCCGTACGACGGCCAGCGCGCCGACCCGCGGCCGGGACCCGTGCCGCACCAGCAACCGGTCTCCGTCACGCAGCGTGGGCTCCATCGAGCGGCCGCGCACGACCGCGAGACCCCAGCGCCGCATCCGCGGGCCCTCCCGTCACTCGTGCCTGCAGCCCCGCAGCGTACTCACGTCCGAACGGGGGTACTGTCGCCAATGGTCAAGCTCATCAGGTCAACAAAGAAAGGAACCATGATGCTGGCGCGACTGTTCGCACCCACCATCGAGGTTCGTGCCCACTGCGACCTTCCTTGCGGCGTCTACGACCCCGCGCAGGCCCGGATCGAGGCCGAGTCGATCAAGGCCATCATCGGCAAGGTCGCCGACAACAACGACCCCGACTTCCGCACCCGCGCGATCATCATCAAGGAGGAGCGGTCCGAGCTGGTGAAGCACCACCTCTGGGTGCTGTGGACCGACTACTTCAAGCCCCCGCACTTCGAGAAGTACCCGCAGCTGCACACGCTGGTCAACGAGGCCACCAAGCTGGCCGGCGCGACCGGCTCCAAGGGCAGCATGGACGAGGGCAAGGCCGACGAACTGCTGGCGAAGATCGACGAGATCGCGGAGATCTTCTGGGAGACCAAGAAGGCATCCTGACGAATCGGCCCGCGAGGGCCGCGCCTGCCCGCTAGGCTCGGCCCTCGCGGACCCGGCATCCCGTGCCCGGCCATCAGGAGCCTCGCATGACCGAAGACCATCACGTCACCCTGACTATCCCTGCCGACGGCGCGTACCTGTCCATCCTGCGGACGGCGACGGCCGGAGTCGCGGCACGGCTCGACTTCACCCTCGACGGCATCGAGGACCTCCGCATGGCCGTGGACGAGGCCTGCGCGCTGCTCCTCCCCCAGTCCAAGGCCGAGTCCAGCCTCATCTGCAACTTCGAGGTCGGCGCCGATGCCCTCACCATCGCCGTCACCGCGGAGTCGACCACGCCGAAGCCGCCCCGCCGCGACGGTTTCGCCTGGACGGTGCTGACCGCCCTCACCTCCGAGGTAGACGCCACCGTCGACGGGTCGTCGGTCACGCTCCGCCTCACCCGTGAACGCGAAGGGCACGAGCACCCGTGACCGGGCCGTTCGGGTCCGACGCGGACTCGATGGACACCGAAGACGCGTTCATCGAGGACGACGTCGACCTGCGTGTCGACACCCGCGCACGCACGCGGGAGCTGTTCACCCGGCTGGCCGCGCTGTCGGAGGGCAAGGAGCAGGAGCAGGTGCGCAACGAGCTGGTGCAGCTGCACCTGCCGCTCGTCGACCACCTCGCGCGGCGCTTCCGCAACCGCGGTGAGCCGCTGGACGACCTGGTGCAGGTCGGCACCATCGGTCTGATCAAGTCCGTCGACCGCTTCCAGCTCGACCGCGGCGTGGAGTTCTCCACCTACGCCACCCCGACCGTGCTCGGCGAGATCAAGCGCTACTTCCGCGACAAGGGATGGGCGGTCCGCGTGCCGCGCCGGCTGCAGGAGCTGCGGCTGTCGCTGGCCACCGCCACCGCCGAGCTGACCCAGGAGTACGGCCGCTCCCCCACCGTCGCCGAGCTGGCCGAGCGGCTGAAGGTGAACGAGGAGGACATCCTCGAGGGGCTCGAGTCGGCCAACGCCTACAGCACCCTCTCCCTGGACGCTCCCGAGATCGGCGAGTCCGACGGCGGCCAGAGCATGGCCGACTCGCTGGGCGCCGACGACGACGCGCTGGAGGGCGTGGACTACCGCGAGTCGCTCAAGCCGCTGCTGGCCAAGCTGGACCCGCGGTCCAAGCACATCCTGATGCTCCGCTTCTTCCGGGGCATGACCCAGTCGCAGATCGCCGCCGAGGTCGGCATCTCGCAGATGCACGTGTCGCGCATCCTCAGCCGGACCCTGGCCCAGCTGCGCGCGGGGCTGCTCGACTAGCGGTCGTCGAAGTACCGGTTGCGGGTATACGCGCCAGGCGGCGAGCCGGCTAGGCCGCGTCCTGCATCTCGCGCTCGTCCTCCGGCTCCTCCGGGACCAGCGCTCGGGTCGCGCCCGGGGACAGCACCAGACCCAGGACCACGACCGCGGCCGCGATCAGCAGGACCCCGACCCAGCGCGTGGCGCCGGACAGGAAGCTCCACGCGACCAGCACCTGGATCAGCTGGGCCAGCACCACGGGTGCGCGGGCCCAGCGACGCGCCTGCACCAGACCTCGGGCGGACAGCAGCAGGCCGCAGCCGTAGAGCAGGAAGAAAACGGTGGTGGTCACGTCCATGAGCATGCGGCCGCGCTCGCTACCGAGCACGACCGAGGCGCCGACCGCCAGCAGCGTGAACGCCTCCAGCACGACCAGCACGGCCGCGACCACCAGGACGGGCACCCGGCGGGTGCGGGCAGGGACACGCTCGTCGGCGGAAGTCACAGGGGCACCCTATAGGGCGTGTCCAGCCCCCCGGATGTACGATAAGCGGTCACCGGAGCCCGCAAAGATACGCTTGTGACAAAAGTGACAAGCGCGTGGGGGTTGTAAAGGGCCCGATTCATTGCAACGATCGATTTTGCGTCCGACCCCATGCGTGCCACCCCCGCGTGGACGGGCGCAATCCACGCACTGTCGTGCTGACCACCCGTCAGCGGGATGTGTGCGGGGTACATCGTGAAAGACTTCACGAGCAGGACCGGCTCGCGCCGGGTCTGGCGTGTCGTCACGTCGCGTCGACGGTCGGATCGGCCACCGGCGCCAGCGTAAGACAAGGAGTTCACGCCATGGATTGGCGCCACCGCTCCGCGTGCCTCGACGAGGACCCGGAGCTGTTCTTCCCGATCGGCAACACCGGTCCTGCCCTCCTACAGATCGAGGAGGCCAAGGCCGTCTGCCGGCGCTGCGACGTGCGCGAGCAGTGTCTCACCTGGGCACTCGAGGCGGGCCAGGACCACGGGGTCTGGGGTGGCCTCAGCGAGGACGAGCGCCGCGCTCTCAAGCGCCGGAACGCCCGCGCGAGAATACGGTCCGCGTAGGCCGCGCCGCCCCGGCCGGCCCCACCACACCCCCGGTGGGGTCTTTCATGTCCGTCCCGGCAGCGGGACGTGCAGGCTCATCCGGGCGCCGCCGTGCGGCGTGGCACCGTGGCTGAGCCGGCCGTACAGCTCCCCCTCCACCAGCGCGCGCACGATGGACAGGCCCAGGGTGCCGTCGGCTACGTCGAAGCCGGCCGGAAGGCCCGCTCCGGTGTCGTCGACGTCGACCCACAGGTCGTCATCCTGACGTCGCGCCCGCAGCGTGACCGTCCCGGCGCGCCCCCGCAACCCGTGCTCCACGGCGTTCTGCAGCAGCTCGGTGAGCACCATCGCCAGCGGGGTGGCGACCTCGCCGGTCAGGACGCCGAAGCTCCCCTCCCGATGGGTCTGCACCGGGCCGTCGGCCGAGGACACGTCACCCACCATCGCCCGCAGCCGGTCCGCGACGTCGTCGAAGTCCACGCTCTCGTCGAAGGTCTGCGACAGCGTGTCGTGCACGATCGCGATCGAGCCCACCCGGCGCACCGCCTCCTCCAGCGCGGCCCGTCCCTCCGGCCCCGGCAGCCGGCGCGCCTGCAGCCGCAGCAGCGCCGCCACCGTCTGCAGGTTGTTCTTCACCCGGTGGTGGATCTCCCGGATCGTCGCCTCCCTGGTGAGCAGCTCGCGCTCGCGTCGACGCAGCTCGGTCACGTCGCGGATCAGGACCAGCGCCCCCACGTGCACGTCGCCCTGCCGCAGCGGGATCGACCGCAGGATCAGGGTCGCCTCGGCGTTCTCGGCCTCCGCCTCGCGCGGCAGCCGACCCGACACCGCGGCCGTCACCGCCTCGTCGACCGGCTTGCCGGTGTCGGGCAGCAGGGAGGCCGTCAGGTCGCCGAGATGCTCGCCGAGCAGGTCGCCGGGGATGCCCATCCGGCGGTACGCCGACTGCGCGTTCGGGCTGGCGTAGGTGACCACGCCGGTGGGGTCCAGCCGGACGAAGCCGTCGCCGACCCGCGGTGAGTCGGACAGCTCGGAGCGCTCGCGCTGCACCGGGAAGAGCCCTTCGCTGATCATCTTCGCCAGGTCGGTCGCCGTCTGCAGGTAGGCCAGCTCCAGGCGGCTGGGGGTGCGAACGCCGAGCAGGTTGGTGTTGCGGGCGATCACGCCGAGCACGCGGTCGGCGCGTCGTACGGGGATGGTCTCCACCCGCACGGGCACGTCGTCGCGCCACTCGGGGTCGCCCTCGCGCGCGATCCGGCCCTGGTCGTACGCCGCGTCCAGCAGCGGCCGCCGCTCGCGGGGCACGAAGGCGCCCACCAGGTCGTCGACGAACGCGGTCGGCCCGGTGGTCGGGCGCATCTGCGCGGCCGCCCAGAAGCCGTGCCCCTCCCGGTCCGGCACCCACAGCACCAGGTCGGCGAACGACAGGTCGGCGATGATCTGCCAGTCCGCCACCAGCAGGTGCAGCCAGTCGAGGTCGCCCTCACCCAGGTCGGTGTAGTGACGCACCACTTCGTTCATCGAGGGCACACCGCGAGCCTAATCGGGCCCCACGGAGCGCCCCGGGCGGCACGAACGACGGTCTGACATCATGTCCGCGTGCGCGGCGAGTTCTGGCAGCAGGTACTCGAGGGCGGCGCCCGCGTGCCCACGGACAAGCCGCTCGACGACCTCACGCACGAGCTGTTCGGGATGCTCGGCGACCCCGACCCGCAGATCCGCGACAACCTCGCCTACACCGTGCTGGCCACCTGGATCGGCGAGGGGGTGTACGACGACCTGCTCGCCGGCCTCGGCGACGGCTCCTGCGTCGGACTGCGCTCCGGCCTCGGCCTCGACGGCGACGACTCCGTGTTCCGCCGGTCGTTCTCGGCGCTGGTGCTGCGCGAGGTGGTCAGCCGCGCCAACATCACCGGCACGATCAGCCCGACCCACATGCTCACCTGGGGCGACCGGGCGATGACCTGGTTCACCCGCGAGAACGACCTGCGTGGCTTCGTCGCGGGCAAGGGATGGGCCCACAGCGTGGCCCACGGTTCGGACCTTCTGGGCCAGTTCGCCCGGTCGTTCCACTTCGGGATACACGAGCTGACCGTGCTGCTCGACGTGGTCGCCGACCGGGTGCTCACGCCGACCACCTACCGGATGCACTACGGCGAGGACGACCGGCTGGCGTACGCCGTGATGGCGGTGCTGCACCGCAACCTCGTCCCCGCCACCGTGGTCGAGCCGTGGATCACCCGGATCGGCTCGGCGCTGCGCGCGCCACGCGGCGTGGACGAGTGGCCCTGCCCGACCGCGTTCAACGCCCAGGCCTTCCTGCGCGCGCTGCACCTGCAGCTGGCCAGCGGAGTCCGTGGGCAGGACAATCCCGGCGACGAGGTGCTGTTCGCGACGCTTCCGCGCGAGCGCGCCAACCTGATCCTCACCATCGTCGAGACGCTGCGCGCCGCAGCGCCGTGGCTGTACCGGCAGCCGGCGCCACGCGCGGTCGAGTCGTAGTCAAGCGGCGGGGTCGTTCGATAACGTCTGAACGCTTCGGGGGGGACGGCACGTCTGAACAGGAGAACAATCATGGCCGAACCGCCTCGTAGCACCCGAAACCCGGGGGTCTACTGGATCGTAGGCGTGCTGCTGCTCATCGCGATCGTGATGCCGTTGTTGGTGCCTTTGTACGCAAAAGAGGAGCCTACGTTCGTCGGTTTCCCGTTCTTCTTCTGGTACCAGTTCCTGTGGATCCCGCTCGCGGCGTTGATCACCACGATTTGTTATCGAATCGTGAGCCGGCAGGAGCGCCGCGACCGTCGGGCGGGTGACCGCTGATGGACACCATCACGCTCGCCGTATTCCTGTTCTTCTTCCTGCTCGTCACCGTTCTCGGCTTCGTCGCCGCGCGGTGGCGCCGTTCCGGTCAGCTCGACAGCCTCGACGAGTGGGGCCTGGGCGGCCGAGGCTTCGGCGTCTTCATCACGTGGTTCCTGCTCGGCGGCGACCTCTACACCGCCTACACCTTCATCGCCGTGCCTGCGCTGCTGTACGCCGGCAGCGCCGTCGGGTTCTTCGCGGTGCCCTACACGATCATCGTCTACCCGATCATCTTCATCTTCCTGCCGCGGCTGTGGTCGGTCTCGCACCGGCACGGCTACGTCACGCCGGCCGACTTCGTCCGCGGGCGCTACGACTCCAAGGGCCTTTCGCTTGCGGTCGCGTTGACCGGCATCCTCGCCACGATGCCCTACATCGCGCTGCAGCTGATCGGCATCCAGGTCGTGCTCGAGGTGATGGGCCTCGGCGGCAGCGACAGCTCGTCGCTGCTGGTCAAGGACCTGCCGCTGTTGGTCGCGTTCGTGATTCTCGCGGCCTACACCTACACCTCCGGGCTGCGCGCACCGGCACTGATCGCGTTCGTCAAGGACACGCTGATCTACATCGTCATCCTGGTCGCGGTGATCTACCTGCCGCTGAAGCTCGGCGGCTGGGACGTGGTGTTCTCGGCGGCGGAGAAGAAGTTCGCCACCGCGACGCTGGACACCGACGCGATGTTCCCCTCGAGCACGCTGTACTGGGCCTACGCCTCGCTCGCCCTCGGGTCGGCGCTGGCGCTGTTCATGTACCCGCACTCGGTCACGGGTGTGCTGTCCAGCAGCAGCCGCAACGTCATCCGGCGCAACGCGTCGCTGCTGCCGGCGTACTCCTTCCTGCTGGGTCTGCTGGCGCTGCTCGGCTTCGTGGCGATCGCCGCGGGCATCGACGCGAGCGACAACGCCCAGCTGGCGATCCCGCTGCTGTTCGAGAAGATGTTCCCGGGCTGGTTCGCCGGCGTCGCGTTCGCCGCGATCGCCATCGGGGCACTGGTGCCGGCGGCCATCATGTCGATCGCCGCGGCGAACCTGTTCACCCGCAACATCTACAAGGCCTTCATGAAGCCGGACGCCACGCATGCGCAGGAGGCGGCGGTCTCCAAGATCGTGTCGCTGGTGGTGAAGTTCGGCGCGCTGGTGTTCGCACTGATCCCCGCGCTCGCCCAGACCGCCATCAACCTGCAGCTGCTGGGCGGCATCTGGATCCTGCAGACCCTGCCGGCCATCGTGATCGGGCTGTACACGCGGTGGATGCACCGCTGGGCGCTGCTCATCGGATGGGCGGTCAGCATGCTGTACGGCACCTGGATCGCCTACCTGCAGCCCTCCCCGACCGACCCGACGATCACGCACTTCGGGAGCCCGATCGCCCTGGTCGGCGAGAACCCGCTCAGCAGCGACCCGACGGCCGTGCTTCCGATACCGGTGCTGAACGAGGCGTACGGCTACATCGCGCTGACCGCGCTCGTGATCAACCTCGTGGTCGCCGTGGTTCTGACGGTGGTCTTCCGGGTGGTCCGGGCCCCCGCCGGCGTGGACCACACGGTCCCCGAGGACTACAAGGCCGAGGCCGGCGAGGAGGGCGTGAAGCCGCTTCCCGAGCCGGTGTGACCAGCGTCTGGCTACCTGTAGGTAACCTCGGCGCATGGCCACAGCAGAGCAGGCGCCCTCCGACCGGTCGCAACCCTCCGACGAACGGGGCACGCTCGAGGGTCACGGCGGCGAGCTCGCGGTGGCCGTCGCCCAGGCCCACGGCGTGCAGACCATGTTCACGCTGTCGGGAGCACACGTGTTCCCGATGTACGACGGGGCGGTCAACGCCGACCCGCCGGTGCGGTTGGTCGACGTCCGGCACGAGCCGACGGCGGTGTTCGCGGCGGAGGCGACCGGCAAGCTCACGCGTACGCCCGGCCTTGCGGTGCTGACCGCCGGGCCGGGCGTGACCAACGGCGTGAGCCCGATCGCGCAGGCGCACTTCGCCGGGTCGCCGCTGGTGGTGGTCGGCGGCCGTGCCCCCGCTAACCGCTGGGGCACGGGCGCACTGCAGGAGCTGGACCACCCGCCGATCCTGCAGACGATCGCGAAGCTGTCCGACACGGTGCACCAGGTCGGTGACGTGCCCGCGCGCGTCGACGAGGCGTTCACGCTCGCCGGGTCGTCGCACCGCGGTCCGACGTTCCTCGACGTGCCGATGGACCAGTTCTTCGACCGCGCCGAGGCCGACCGCCCGACCGGGCACCTGCAGCCGGTCCGGCAGGCGCCCGACCCGGACGCCGTCGAGGCGGTCGCGCGGCTGCTGGCCGAGGCGGAACGGCCGGTGCTCGTGCTGGGCACCGACGTGTGGGCCGACGGCGCCGAGGAGTCGGCGCTGCGGCTGGTGGAGGACCTCGGCCTGCCGGCGATCACCAACGGCATGGGCCGCGGCATCGTGCCGGGGGGCCATCCGCTGCTGATGACCAAGGCGCGCGGCGCGGCGTTCAACCAGGCCGACCTGGTGCTGGTGGCCGGCACCCGGCTGGACTTCCGGCTCGGCTACGGCGTCTTCGGCGGAAAGGACGGCGCCCCAAAGGCCTTGGTCGTCCACATCGCCGACTCCGCCGACGAGGTGTCCACCCACGCCGAGCTGGCCGGCTCGGTCTCCGGCGACCTCACCCAGGTGTTCGACGGGCTCCAGGCCGCGGTCGAGTCGTCGCGCCGGCGTCCCGACTGGGCGTCGTGGACCTCCACGCTGCAGGACGTCGTCGCCTCCGCCGTCGAGCGCGACGCGGACCTGCTGGCCAGCGACTCCGACCCGGTGCACCCGGCCCGCATCTACGGCGAGCTCAACCGCCGGCTCGACGACGACGCGGTGCTGATCGGCGACGGCGGCGACTTCGTGTCGTTCGCGGGCAAGTTCGCCGAGCCCAGGCGTCCCGGCAACTGGCTCGACCCCGGCCCGTACGGCTGCCTGGGCGCGGGCATGGGCGCGGCGATGGCCGCCCGGATCGCGCGGCCGTCCTCGCAGGTGGTGCTGCTCTACGGCGACGGCGCCGCGGGCATGTCGCTGATGGACGTCGACACGCTGGTGCGCCACGACCTGCCGGTGGTGATGGTGGTCGGCAACAACTCCTGCTGGGGGCTGGAGAAGGGCCCGATGCAGATGCTGTACGGCTACGACGTCGCGGCCGACCTCGGCCGGCAGACGCCGTACGACCAGGTCGTGCAGGCGCTCGGCGGAGGCGGCGAGACCGTCACCTCGCCCAAGGAGATCGGCCCGGCGCTCGACCGCGCGTTCGACTCGGGCGTGCCGTACCTCGTCAACGTCATCACCGACCCCGAGGCCGCATACCCCCGGACCACCCACGGCATCTGAGGCCGGCCTCGCGGCGGTGCCACAAGCCATGTCACCGAGTGTTGTGGTTGCTCTCCTCGGGTCATGCGCCGAGGAAAGCAACCACTCGCCTCGGGGAGCGGCCAACCCAGGAAACCGCCCACCCGCCGTGGGAGGGCCCACGTCAGCCCCGGGAGCCACGTCCCGCCGACGTCACTGCGCCGACCGCGCCCCCACCAGCGGCGTGAACGTGGGCGGCAGCGCGGCCGTGAACCCCTGCACCCTCGTCGCCCGTGGCGGCGGCAGCGGACGGCAGGTCACGTCGGCGCGGCGTCCGGGCCGGCGCGGGGGCAGCTTGCCCGTGCGCAGGTAGGAGCCGATCCGCTTGTTCACGCAGCGCGGGCTCAGGTTCGGCGAGGCTGCGTGGGTGGTGCCCCCCACCGTCGCGACCAGGCTGGAGCGGGGGAAGCGGTTGCGCACCGTCAGGCTCCCCCGGAACGGCGTCGCCGCGTCGAGGGTCTCGTCCAGCAGCAGCGCCCGCACCCGGTGCCCGTCGACGTGCACCCGCGGACCGCCCTGCACCGGCCAGATGCGGCAGCCGGCGTTGAACCACGCGTTGCCCCAGGTGAGGAACGGCGCGACCCGGTTCAGCCGCCAGTTGTCGCGCGCCCACCGCGCCCAGCGGGTGGGCCAGTGGGCGTCGGTGCACTGCACCGCGTTGTAGACCGCGAAGCCGTTGTCGTCGCCGGGTGTGTCGAACGAGCGGTAGGCGTGGATCAGCGGGCGCGGCTTGTGGTGGCGCACCCACAGCGAGAACACCTTGGCGTAGTCGGCCCAGGTCACCTGGGCGTACCCGGGCACCAGGAACGCGTCGTCCCACTCGCTGGGGCCGACCACCCCGCCCGCCGGTCGCCGGCGCAGCGACTGCTCGGTCTGGTAGAAGAGCCGCTGCACCTCGAACCGGGTCTTGCCCAGCCGGTAGACGCTGTGGTGGCGCGCGATCCACCCGAACCAGTGCTGGATCACCCGCTCGAAGGCGGGCGCCTGGTCGAGGTTGGCCTGGTAGAAGACCGTCGACGGGTTCACGTTGCTGTCCAGCACCATCCTGCGCACGCGGCCCGGGAACCTGGTCGCGAAGACCTGGCCGAGATAGGTGCCGTACGAGTAGCCGTAGTAGTTGATCCGCTGCTTGCCCAGCGCCATCCGGATCTGGTTCATGTCCCGCGCGACGTCGACGGTGCGCATGTTCTGCAGCAGCACGGGGGCGTTCGCCTGGCAGGCGTTGACATAGGACTGCGCGCGGGCCAGCCACTTGTTCCGGATCGCGTGCGTGGTCGGGATGTACGGCGGCCGGTCACCGTGGAAGTACCCGGGCAGGCACGACAGCGCCGGCCGGCTCGCGCCGACGCCGCGAGGGTCGAAGCCGATCCAGTCGTAGAACTTCCCCGAGCCTCCCGGCATGACCCGGCCGAGCGCGGCGAAGCCGAGGCCGGAGCCGCCGGGACCGCCGGGGTTGACCAGCATGACGCCCTGGTACTGCCGTCGCGGCACCGTGTGACGCACCCGCGACACCGCGATCCGGATGGTCCGCCCCGCCGGGTTGCTGTAGTCCATGGGCACGCGCACGAACCCGCACTTCGCCCCGGCCGACCGCAGGGAGGCATCGCTGCAGCGTCCCCAGCGCACCCGCGCGGGTACTGCGGCGCTGACGGTGCCCGCGGTACCGGGGGCAGTGGTCACCACCGTCAGGGCTGCCGCCGCGAGGCATCCGACAACAGGCATCACCACGTAGGCACGCACCAGGAACCCTCCCTCTCTCGCCCCTTCCCGAGGTTACGACGGGTTTCGGTGATCTGCGACAATCATGGACTGCACGTGAGCAGCGAGGAGACGCAAACATGAGCAAGCGAGGACGCAAGCGGCGCGGTCGCAAGAAGAACGCCGCCAACCACGGCAAGCGGCCCAACGCCTGACCGCGCCTGTCGGCACCGCCTGTGGGTGCCTGACAGCGCCTGAGGACCCGGACCGCCGGACCAACCGAGCGGTCCCGCAGGACGCAGAAGACCCCGGCCTGTCCAGGCCGGGGTCTTGCTGGTCTCAGCGGCCGAAGCCGGGGTCGAGCCCAGGGTCGAAGCCGGCGTCGCGGTGCGTCTCGGTGACCTCCACGTGCAACTGACGGATCCGCAGCCGCACCCGCTCCCGCAGCGCCGGCGGGGCAGGCTCACGGCACGACCGGGCGACCAGGGCCTTCACCACCTCCTCGAGGTGGTACTTGTCGAGACAGGGCGCGCACTCGTCGAGATGTTGCTTGATCTCGGCGTAGTTCGCGTCCTCCATCTCGTGGTCGAGGAAGAGGAAGAGGTTCTCCAGGACCTCGGCACAGTCCTTGTCGTGGGGGCGTCCGCAGCTCATGACGCGTCTCCGGTCTTGTTGCGAGCACCGGCCGCGGCCATACCGCGGTCACGTGCGTAGTCGCTGAGCAGGTCGCGCAGCATCCGCCGGCCACGGTGCAGCCGTGACATCACGGTGCCGACCGGCGTCTCCATGATCTCGGCGATCTCCTTGTACGCGAACCCCTCGACGTCGGCGAGGTAGACCGCGATCCGGAAGTCCTCCGGGAGCTCCTGCAGCGCGTTCTTCACGTCGCTGTCGGGAAGCCGCTCGAGCGCCTCGGCCTCGGCCGACTTCAGTCCCCTGGAGGTGTGGCTCTCCGCCTGCGCGAGCTGCCAGTCCTCGACCTGCTCGGTCATCTGCTGCTGCGGCTCGCGCTGCCTCTTGCGGTAGGAGTTGATGAAGGTGTTGGTCAGGATCCGGTAGAGCCAGGCCTTGAGGTTGGTGCCCGGCTTGAACTGGTGGAAGGCCGCGAACGCCTTGGCGAACGCCTCCTGCACCAGGTCCTCGGCGTCCGCCGGGTTGCGGGTCATCCGCAGGGCGGCGCCGTACAGCTGGTCGAGGTAGGGCAGGGCGTCACGCTCGAAGCGCTCGGCGCGCTCCTGCTGGCTCTCCGCCACGGGATCCTTGGTCATCGGCGCCCAGCCTACCCGTCGACCGTCCCCGCCCCCGGTGGCGATCTGGCCGTCGAGACCGACCGCGAACGCGTCTGTCTGTCGCGGTGGCAGCGTGCTCAGCACTGTTGCGGATCCTCTCGTCCCCCGGCGTCGGTCGTACGTGAGGGAGAACGCCGCGGGTGCGCCGCGTCATTCCCCGGCCGGGCCGCGGAGTCTCAGGCGATCTCGCGGGTGATCCACTCCAGCACCGCCTCGACCAGCACGCCGAGCGCCTCCTCCTGGGAGAGGTCGCCGCGCTTGAGGGTGGCGAAGCCGTGGTCGGCGCCGGGCACGACGGCCAGGTCCACGGTCTCGGGGAACGCGTCGGGTGTGCCGAACGGGTCGCGGTCGCCCTGCACGACCAGTGTCGGCACCCCCGCCCCGTCGAGCTCGTCGGCGCGGCTCTTGTGCGGCTTGCCGGGCGGGCTGAGAGGGAACGCCAGCGCCAGGCAGCCGGAGGCGCCCAGCGTGCGCGCCGTACGGCAGGCCACGCGCGCACCCGCGGACCGCCCGCCCACGACCAGGGGCGTCTGTGGACGCAGCGTGTTGACCACGCTCAGCCACGACTCGTCGAGGATGCGGGCCGAGGACGAGACGCGCTTACCGGCCACGCGGTACGGCTGCTCCACCCGGAACACCGACACCCCCTGCGGCGGCAGCCGCTTGGCCAGCACCGCCAGGTCGCGCGCGCCGACCCCGCCGCCCGCGCCGTGCCCGAGCACCAGCGTGGCCACGGGGCTCTTGGCACGGTCGACGTGGATGCGGGCGTCGCCGTGCGGTGTCGTCACCAGCCGGGATGTCGTCACAGCGTCAGATCATGCAGGAGAGTCGGCTTCGGTCACGAGCGGGTCGAGCAGATCGGGCCCGTTGTTCTTGACGTTGTTGACCGCGGTGGACACGGGGTAGGCCTCCAGCCGCCCTGGCGCCGCGGGCACCAGCAGCCGGTTCAGCTCGTCGGTGTCGGACACCCGGGGGTCGAGCCAGGCCGCGAAGTCGCCGGGCTCGATCAGCATCGGCATGCGGTCGTGGATGTGACCGAGGTTGTCCTCGGCGCGGGTGGTGATGACGGTGCAGGTCCAGCGGAACGCCTGGTCGTCGTCGCGGTCCCGCGAGGGGTCACGCCAGATCTCGTACAGCCCCGCCATCGCCAGCACCGAGCCGTCGGTCGGCCGGATGAAGAACGGCTGCTTCAGCGGCTTGCCCTTCGCGTTGCGCTGCTGGGTCTGGTACCACTCGAAGTAGCCGTCGGCCGGGAGCAGGCAGCGGCGGGTGGCGAACGCCTTGCGGTAGGCGGGCTTCTCCGCGACCGTCTCGACCCTCGCGTTGATCATCCGGTTGCCGATCGAGGGGTCCTTGGCCCACGACGGCACCAGCCCCCAGGTGAGCGTGCGCAGGCGCCGGACCGGGTCGGCCGAACGGTCCTCGCGCGGTGGCCGGGACAGCACGGCGTAGACCGACTTGGTCGGGGCGACGTTGTAGTCGGGCTCGAGCTTCTCGCGCACGTCGACCTGCTGCACCTCGAACTCCTCGACGAGGTCCTCGGGGCGCCGGCTGGACGCGTATCGACCGCACATACGACCAGCCTCGCACAACGCACCGACGTTCCCGGCGCACCCGGCACGCCGCTCCCGCAGACCCGGATCGTGCATGTGAACGGGCCAACGGGTATGAAAGACCCATGACTGTTGTGAGACTGCTTGCGCGCCCGATGCTCGCCTCGATGTTCGTGGTTGGGGGCGTCAGCGCGTTCAAGAACGCGGACAAGATGGCTGCGAAGGCCAAGCCGGTCTACGACAGGATCGTGCCGGCCGCCGAGAAGGCGGTACCCCAGGCGCCGCTGCCCAAGGACGCCGAGGCGATGGTGAAGGCCAACGCGATCGCCCAGGTCGCCGGCGGGCTGCTGCTGGCCACCGGGAAGGCGCCGCGGCTCGCGGCCGACGTCCTCGCGCTCACCCTGGTGCCCACCACGCTGGCCGGCCACCGCTTCTGGGAGGAGACCGACCCCGGCGCGAAGGCCAACCAGAAGGTGCACTTCTTCAAGAACGTGTCGATGTTCGGCGGACTCCTGCTCGCCGGTGTCGACACCGAGGGCCGGCCGGGTCTCGCCTGGCGGGTCAAGCACGGCGCGAAGGCCGCCCGCCGCGAGGCCAAGCACGCCCGCAAGGCGGCCCGCCGCGAGGCGAAGCGGGCGACGACGTCCGCCAAGTCGGTCTTCTAGAGGCGGTCTTGAGCGACGTCCCCGCAGCCTGGCCCGCGCCTCACGCGGACGCGCCGGTGCAGGCCACCGTCTCGCTGCCGGGGTCGAAGTCGATCACCAACCGGGCGCTGGTGCTCGCAGCACTCGCCGACGGCCCGAGCAGCATCCGGCGGCCGCTTCGTGCGCGCGACACCGACCTGATGGCACAGGCGCTACGCGCCATGGGCACCAGGGTCGACGAGACCGAGGACGGCTGGCGCGTCCAGCCCGGGGCATTGCGCGGGCCGGCCGAGGTCGACTGCGGGCTGGCCGGCACCGTCATGCGGTTCGTACCCCCGGTCGCGGCGCTGGCCTCCGGCACGGTCGCCTTCGACGGCGACCCGCGCGCCCGTGAGCGGCCGATGAGCCAGATCATCGACGCGCTGCGGCACCTCGGCGCCGACATCGACGACGACGGACGCGGCGCCCTCCCGTTCGAGCTGCTCGGAGTCGGCCGGATGGACGGCGGCGCGGTGACCATGGACGCCTCGACCTCCAGCCAGTTCGTGTCCGCGCTGCTGCTGGCCGGTGCTCTTTTCGACCGGGGCGTCGACGTACGCCACGACGGCAAGCCGATCCCGTCGACTCCGCACATCGAGATGACCGTCCGGATGCTGCGCGAGCACGGGGTCACGGTCGACACGGACGAGCCGAACCGCTGGGTGGTGCAGCCGGGGCCGGTAAAGCCGCTCGACGTCGACGTCGAGCCCGACCTGTCCAACGCGGCGCCGTTCCTCGCCGCCGCGGTCGCCACCGCCGGAACCGTCGCCGTCCGGCACTGGCCCGAGACGACCGACCAGGCCGGCGACCACATGCGTGGGCTGCTGCAGCTCATGGGCGCGCAAGTCGAGCATGACCGCGACGCCCTGGTCGTCAGCGGCCCCGACCGGCCACACGGGGTCGACGTCGACCTACACGACGTCGGTGAGCTCACGCCGGTCGTCGCCGCGCTGTGCGCGCTGGCCGACTCCCCCTCGACGCTACGCGGCATCGCGCATCTACGCGGACACGAGACCGACCGGCTGGCCGCGCTGGCGGCCGAGATCAACGCGCTCGGTGGTGACGTCGAGGAGACCGCTGACGGCCTGCACATCCGCCCGCGCCCGCTGCACGGCGGGCTGTTCCACGCCCACGCCGACCACCGGATGGCCCATGCCGCGGCCGTGCTCGGGCTGTCGGTCGCCGACGTGAAGGTCGACGACGTCGCCAGCACGTCCAAGACCTACCCGGGGTTCGCCGCCGACTGGGAGTCGTTGCTGCGATGAGCCCCGGCGGGCGGTACGACGAGCACGACGTCGAGAGCTACGACCGGCCCGGTCGGCGGAGCCGGCCGCGCACGAAGGAGCGGCCCAGCTACGACGACGCGGTCCCGGCGCGGGTCGTGACGATCGACCGGGGCCGCTACGCGTGCATGCTCGACGACGGGACCACCCTGGTCGCGACGAAGTCGCGGGCACTCGGTCGCACGGGCGTGGTGGTCGGCGACCGGGTCCGGCTGGTGGGCGACACGTCGGGCGCGGAGGGCACCCTGGCCCGCGTCGTCGAGGTGGACGAGCGCAGCACGGTGCTGCGCCGTACCGCCGACGACACCGACCCGTACGAGCGGGTGATCGTGGCCAACGTCGACCAGCTCGTCGTCGTGACCGCACTGGCCGACCCGGAGCCGAGGCAGGGCCTCATCGACCGGGCGCTGGCCGCGGCCTACGACGCCGAGGTCGAGCCGCTGCTGTGCCTGACCAAGGCCGACCTCGCCTCCCCCGAGCCGCTGCTGGAGACCTACCGGCCGCTGGGGGTGCCCTACGTCGTCACGCGCAGGGGCGGCGACCTCTCCGAGCTGCGCGACCGCCTGGGCGACCGCTGGAGCGTCCTGCTGGGCCACTCCGGCGTCGGCAAGTCCACGCTGGTCAACGCCCTGGTGCCCGGCGCCGGCCGGTCCACCGGCCTGGTCAACGAGGTCACCGGCCGCGGCCGGCACACCTCGACGTCGGCCTACGCGCTGCGGCTGCCGTTCGGCGGCTGGGTGGTCGACACCCCCGGCATCCGGTCGTTCGGGCTGGCGCACGTCGACCCCGACCACCTGATCGAGGCGTTCCCCGACCTGGCCCCGCTCACCGAGGACTGCCCGCGCGGCTGCACCCACGGCGCGCAGGAGCCCGAGTGCGCGCTCGACGACGCCGTGCGCGAACGGCGCGTCGACGCCGCGCGTGTGGAGTCGTTCCGCCGGCTGCTGGCCAGCCGCGAGGCCGCCGTCACGGGCTAGGTGTGGCTGGTGGTTGCTCACCCGGCGGGCCGGGCCGCCCGCCGAGGGCCTCAGGCCGCGAAGTGCCCCCAGGCCGCACGCGCGCCGGCGTCGCCGGTGAGCACGACCCACACCAGAACCAGCACCGACGTCACGGCCAGCAGCACGCCGACCCCGACCTGCGACGCGCTTCCCGTCCCGCGGCGCTGACCTGCACCCGAGACCAGCGCCGACGGGCCGCCCATCGTGTAGGCGGCGAGCAGGCCGACGACACCGAACCCGAGCGTGATCATCAGCAGCGTCTCGGCTCGCTGGGCGTGGGCCTGGACCAGGGCGGTGTCGAGGCCGGTCTGCTGCTTCAGGGCCATGCCCGACTGGACGGTGACCCACGTCAGCGCCGGCGCGAGCACGGACGCGACGACAAGCGGCCAGCGCAGCAACCACCTCCACGAGCTCACGGCCGCATAGGCCAGCGCGAGCGCCGCCGAGAGCGGCAGCAGCACCACGGTGGCGTGCACGACGAACGGGTGAAGGGGCAGTCCGAAGAACTGGTCGAACATCGGCTGACTCCGTCCTGGCGCGTGTCCGTGCCTATGTCCGACTAATACGGCGAGGCGCTCGAGCGAGATTGGCTTTTCAACCAATTCTCAGGTTCCTCGGCGCGTCGCGCGCCCGTTTTCTCCCAGTAGGTGCGTCCGGACCCCCGTACGGGGTTCCCACGTCTCACCCATCGGACGCCGTACCCTCCTCCCATGCGCACCACTCACACCGACGACCTACGGCTCGCGCACGTCCTGGCCGACGACGCGGACTCGCTCACGATGGACCGCTTCAAGTCGCTGGACCTGCACGTCACGCGCAAGCCCGACCTGTCGCCGGTGACCGACGCCGACGAGGCCGTCGAGACCGCCATCCGTCGCACGCTGGGCCGGGCCCGGCCCCGGGACGCCGTGCTCGGCGAGGAGCAGGGCGCGTCGGGGTGGGGCCCGCGCCGCTGGGTGATCGACCCGATCGACGGCACGAAGAACTACGTCCGCGGGGTGCCGGTGTGGGCCACGCTGATCGCGCTGATGATCGAGGACGAGGTGGTGGTGGGCTGCGTGTCGGCCCCGGCGCTGGGCCGGCGCTGGTGGGCGGCCAAGGGCGACGGCGCGCGCTCCGGCCGGTCGCTGATGAACTCCCACTCCTGCCACGTCAGCGACGTGTCCGACCTGGCCGACGCCTCGCTGTCGTACTCCTCGCTCTCGGGGTGGGACGAGCGCGAGCGGCTCGACGACCTGGTCAACCTGGGCCGCCGCTGCTGGCGCACCCGGGCGTACGGCGACTTCTGGTCGCACATGCTGGTGGCCGAGGGCGGCGTGGACATCGCCGCGGAGCCCGAGCTCCACCTGTACGACATGGCCGCGCTCGCGGTGATCGTCGAGGAGGCCGGCGGCCAGTTCGGCGGCCTCGACGGGCGCCGCGGTCCGCACAGCGGCAACGGCCTCAGCACCAACGGCAAGCTGCACGACCAGGCGCTGGCGTTCCTGGGCGCGATGCCGGACGACGACGGCGACCCCGACAACCCCCGGCGCGGCGGTGGCCAGGTGCACGACCTCTCGTCACGGCGACGCCCGCAGGCGCAGGGCGACAGCACACCCGACGCCGGCTCCGACGGGTCCGACAGCGACCCCGACCGCACGCCGCCGAGCTGACCCCCGGGCTCTCCTGGCTCGGCTACAGGGTCGCCTGGGGCCACCTCTAGCCCCTTGTGTGGCCGGGGTGTGGCTGGCGGGTGACTGACCGTGGTCGCGTCCCTATCGCGGTGCGTCTCCCGGCATTAGCCTGAGCACAGGTGAACCGCGCTGGACGGAGGGTCATAGGGATGCGGATCAGCGACGTACTTCGATCCAAGGGCGACCAGGTCGTCACGGTGGCCCCCGACATCACGGTGCGCGAGCTGGTGGCCGTGCTTGCAGAGCACAACATCGGCGCGGTGGTGGTGGCCACCGACCCCAAGCACCTGCAGGGCATCGTCTCCGAGCGCGACATCGTGCGCGGCCTGTCCGCGGGCGCGGACGTGCTCGAGCAGTCCGTCGAGTCGATCATGACGACCGACGTGCACAGCTGCGACCCGCACGACACCGTCGACTCGCTGATGCACCTGATGACCGAGCAGCGCGTACGCCACGTCCCGGTGGTGGTCGAGGGCAAGCTGACCGGGATCATCAGCATCGGTGACGTGGTGAAGTCGCGCATCGGCGAGCTGGAGTTCGAGCGCGACCAGCTGACCAGCTACGTCACCCACGCCCAGTAGGGGGCCCCGAGCAGTTGCGTAGGCCGAGCCGGTTTGTCCATCCGGGACGCGTCACTCGAGGCTGTGCTCAGCCGACCCGCGCCTGCTCACCCCGCACGCTGACCACGTCGCCCCTGGCCAGGCGGCGGCCCCGGCGTACCTCCGCCTCGCCGTTGACCAGCACCTCGCCTGAGGCGACGAGCGGCTTGACCTCCGCGCCGTCGCCGACCAGGTCGGCCAGCTTGAGGAACTGGCCCAGCCGGATGGCGTCGTCGCGGATCGGCACGGTGCGCATGGCGGCCATCATGCCCGGCGACCCATCAGGCTGAGCGCGCGTGCCCCCGTGCGGCCATCAGCGCCACCAGTGGGCCGAGGAGCACCGCGCAGCCGGCCATCAGCAGGGCGCCCAGCCGCTGGTCGGTCGGCAGGTCGATCCAGCTCCAGCCGAGCTGGCTGAACCAGAACCCGGCCAGCAGCACGTTGCTGAGGTAGATCCGCACCGCGATGCCGCCGAGCAGCAGGCCGAAGCCCACCAGCACCCACATGCGGTACCCCCGCGGGTGCGGCTGCGCGACGGGGTCCACCGCGAGCACCGACCACCACAGCAGGCACCCGACGGCGAGCGTGGCGAGGTTGACCGCGAGGTGCAGCGGTGCGCTGGCCAGCGACGCCTGCAGCAGCGGCGTGGCGTACAGCACGAACACGAGCACCGTGCACACGATCAGCATGTTCAGCGGGTCGAGCAGCCACTGCGCCTGGTGCGTCTGCAGCGTGCGCGGGAGCTCGGACGGCACGGAACCGTCCTCGCCGGCCACGCCCCCAGCGCGTGGCCGGTCGATGGCCTGCACGGCCGCCATCAGCGTGACCGGGGCGCTGAACGCCACCAGCACCGGCACGACGACCAGCAGTACGAGGAGCTGGCCCACCTGCAGCGAGAAGGTGGCGGTGGAGTACGCCGCGAGTCCGCCGCTGGTGGCCACCAGCGCCACGGCGGCCGCCGAGACCGCCGCCAGCAGCCGCGGCCACGGCCAGTCGACGCCGCTGCGCCGAAGCCGCACCACGCCGGCGACGTAGAAGCCGAGCAGGATCGCCAGCCGGGCCAGCGTGATGGCGTCGGGCCGCCAGTCGGTCACGACCCGGCTCGCCCCGAACGGGGCGACGATGTTGCCCAGCGTGGCGTGGCCGGCCCCGTGCGACGGGACCACGACCGGCACGCCCGACGGCGGCGGTGTGCGGGACAGCGCGACCGCGACGCCGATGGTGGCCGACATCAGCAGCACCTCGACGGTGGCCAGCCGGGCGAACGTGTGCGGGCGCCCGGACACCAGGTCGGTGACGGTGCGGCGCCGGTGCAGCCAGCCGCAGTAGCCAAGCCCGAGCAGCGCGGTGACCTTCACCGCCAGCAGTGCGCCGTACCCGGAGGTCACCCACGCGGTGATGTCGCCGGAGGCGCGGACCCATGCGTTGAGCAGGCCGGAGACGGCCACCGCGGCGAAGCAGACCAGGGCCAGCGTGCTGTAGCGCGGCAGCACCTCGGCCATGATGCCGGGACGCCGGCCCAGCAGCAGCAGGACGCCGACCAGACCTCCGACCCACACCGAGGCGCCCACCACGTGCACCACCAGGCTCGAGGAGGCCAGGTCGTGGTTGGAGGAGGAGGCCGAGTGGCCGGCGAACAGGATCGGCAGCAGCGCGAGGACGGCGACCGCCAGCAGCAACGACACACCGGCGCGGGTACGCGTCCAGCGGGTGTAGAACGCGAGCACGATGCCGGCGCCGATGACCAGCAGCAGGCCACGGCCGGAGGCGAGCAGCCACACGTAGCCGGACAGCCGGTCGGTGCTGAGCACCTGTGAGGGCGTCACCCCGAGCACGTCGGACAGCGTGAGCCACAGCAGCACCGCGGACGACGCGGCCCACACGACGGCGCCCCAGCCCGCGGCCCGCAGCGTGGGAGCCGCGTTGCCGACGTAGCCGGCCGCGGGCAGCAGCAGCGCGGTCACCAGTGCGCCGATGACCCACACGGCGGACAGGTCGAACACCAGGCGGACGACCGGGAGACCCCAGCCGGTCACCGGACCGGAGTCGGGAAGCCCCGGCGCAACCGGCTGCGGCGACCCGCCGGCGGCCAGCAGGCAGACCACCAGCGCCACCAGGGCGAGCGCCGGCGCAGCGACCAGCCAGCGTCGGCTGGCGTGCAGGACGAGCCGGCGAGCCTCCGCCGGGGCGGCCGGGCCGCTGACGACCCGGCTGGTCATGGCCGCGGCCGGGTGGTCTGCGGCCGGTCGGTCTGAGGCTGGTCGCTGCTGGGCTGAACGCTGCTGGGCTGGTCGCTCTTGGGCCGGGTGGCCTCGGCGCCGTTCTCGGACGGGGACGGGCCGAGGGGCACGGCGGGCTCCCCCGCCGAGTCGGCGGGCCGGGCCCGTCGACGGGCGACGACGGCGCCGGCCACGAGCAGCGCGATGACCGCGATACCGCCCGCGACCAGGCCGGTGCTCATGCCGTTGTCAGTGCCCGCGCCCGCGCCGGGGGTGGTGGTCTGCTTCGGCGCGAGCGGCGCGTTGGGGTCGCCCTTGCGCACGGTGAACGAGAAGCTGTCGGACACCGGGTGACCGTCCAGCGAGATCACGCGGTACGCGACCCGGATCCTGCCCGCGACGCGCGAGGCGGTGATCGGCTGCATGATGCCCGAACCGGACTGGCGCGGCGGTCCGACGGCGAGTCGCTCGCCCTTCGGCCCGACCACGACCACCGAGGCGACCTGGGCGTCGATGGGCTCGGTGAAGCTCAGCTGGATGCTGCCCGGCGTACGCTCCAGCGACGAGCCGGCGGCCGGGACGGAGTTGACGAGCTGGGTGTGCGCGAAGGCGGTCGACACCCCGCCGGTCACGGCGAACAGCAGCGCCAGCAGCGCGGCAGCGGCGCAGCGAACTAGGCCCCCAGTCAATCCCCCTGTCATGACGACCAGCCTGCTAGGGGTGTGTCGGCAGCGTGGCTAAACGCCCGAGTCTTTACCGAGACGTGCTCATGGGTGTGGAGAGTGTTCATGATGCAGGTGACCGTCCGGTTCGAGCTGGAAGGTGGAGTGCAGGACGTCGAAGTCCGCGGCGAGGCAGTGCTGCAGCCGGTCGAGCAGCTGCGGGGCCTGACCGTCGCGGAAGCAGTCGGCGTCGATGACGACGTGCGCGCTCAGCACCGGGAGTCCCGAGGTGACTGTGGAGGCGTGCAGGTCGTGGACGTCCAGGACACGCGGGATGTCCATGATGTGTGAGCGCACCTCGGCCAGGTCGACGTTGCTCGGCGTGCTCTCCAGCAGCACCTGGACGGCGTCGAGCAGCAGCCGGAAGGCCCGCGGCAGGATGAACACCGCGATGCCCGCGGCCACGACCGTGTCGGCGTTGTGCCACGGGGTGAACCGCACCAGCAGCGCCGCGACGAGCACGCCGACGCTGGCCACGGCGTCGCCGAGGACCTCCAGGAACGCCCCGCGCATGTTCATGCTCTCCCGCTGCGCGGAGGCGAGCAGGCCCATGGCCACCAGGTTGCCCGCGAGCCCGATGGCGCCGAAGACCAGCATCGTGCCGGTGGCGACCTCCGGCGGGTGCGCGAGGCGGATCAGCGCCTCGACCAGCACCCAGATGCCGACCGCGATCAGCACGACCGCGTTGACGGCGGCGGCCAGCACCTCTGCGCGCGCCAGCCCCCAGGTGCGGGCGAGCGTCGGGGGGCGCTGCGCGAGCGCGATCGCCACCAGTGCCAACGCGAGCCCGCCGACGTCGGCGAGCAGGTGGCCGGCGTCGGCCAGCAGCGCCAGCGAGCCCGAGAGCACGCCGCCGACAACCTCGGCGACCAGGATCGCGAGCGAGATCAGCAGTACGGCCAGCAGGCGGTGCCGGTGGCGGCCGGCCGCCGTCTGCAGCGCGTGACCGTGATGCGCGTGGGCCTGGCCCATGACTTCGATGCTAGTGGGCCGACAGCGGACGGAAACGGCGCAGGCGCAGGCTGTTGCTCACCACGAAGGCCGAGCTGAGCGCCATCGCACCGCCGGCGATCATCGGGTTGAGCAGTCCGGCCATGGCCAGCGGGATGGCCGCCACGTTGTAGGCGAAGGCCCAGAACAGGTTGGTCTTGATGGTTGCCAGGGTGGCGCGCGAGAGCCGGATGGCGTCGGCGGCCGCGCGCAGGTCGCCGCGTACGAGGGTGAGGTCGCCGGCCTCGATCGCGACGTCGGTGCCGGTGCCCATCGCCAGGCCGAGGTCGGCCTGGACCAGCGCGGCCGCGTCGTTGACCCCGTCGCCGACCATCGCGACCGTGCGGCCCTGCTGCTGCAGCCGGCGCACGGCCTCGACCTTGTCCGTGGGGAGCACCTCGGCGACCACGTCCTCGACGCCGACATCGCCGGCGACGGCGCGCGCCACGGTCTCGTTGTCACCGGTCAGCAGCATCGGGCGCAGCCCCAGGTCACGCAGCTGCTCGACGGCCTGGCGCGAGGTGGGCTTCACCGCGTCGGCCACAACCAGCACACCGCGGGCCCGGCCGTCCCAGGCGACCACCACGACCGTACGGCCGGCCTGCTGGGCCGCGTCGGAGGCCCGACGCAGCCGCTCCGGCACGGACACCGAGCGGTCGGCGAGGAGCGCCGCGCGGCCGACGAGGACGGTCTTGGCGCCGCTCGCGTCGTCGACGGCGCCCTGCACCCCGAGGCCCTCGAGGTTGGCGAACTCCAGCACGCCCGGAAGCGTGCCGACCCGCTCGGCGGCCGCCTGCGCGACCGCACGCCCGATCGGGTGCTCCGAGGAGTGCTCCAGCGCACCGGCCAGACGGAGCACCTCGTCGGCGTCCTCGCCGTCGGCGGGGACCACGTCGACCAGCGACATGTGGCCCTGGGTGACGGTGCCGGTCTTGTCCAGCACGACGGTGTCTGCGCGGCGGGTCGACTCCAGGACCTCGGGCCCCTTGATGAGGATCCCCAGCTGCGCGCCGCGGCCGGTGCCGACCAGCAGCGCGGTCGGCGTGGCCAGGCCGAGCGCGCACGGGCAGGCGATGATCAGCACCGCAACGGCCGCGGTGAAGGCCGCGGCCACCGCCGCACCGACCGCCAGCCACACCGCGAGCGTGGCCGCGGCGAGGACGATCACGACCGGGACGAACACCGCGGCCACGCGGTCGGCGAGCCGCTGCACCTCGGCCTTGCCGTTCTGCGCCTCCTCGACCAGCCGGGCCATGTGGGCGAGCTGGGTGTCGGCGCCGACGCGCGTCGCGCGGACGTACAGCCGGCCGCCGGCGTTGACGGTGGCGCCGATGACGGTGTCGCCCGGTCGCACCTCCACCGGCACCGACTCGCCGGTGAGCATGCTCAGGTCGACCGCGGACGTGCCGTCGGTGACGACCCCGTCGGTGGCGACCTTCTCGCCGGGGCGTACGACGAACACGTCGCCGACGTGCAGCCGGTCGACCGGGATGCGGTGCTCGGCGCCGTCGCGCAGGACCGCGACGTCCTTGGCGCCGAGCTGCAGCAGCGCGCGCAGTGCGGCTCCGGCGCGTCGCTTGGCGCGGGCCTCGAAGTAGCGGCCGGCCAGCAGGAACGTCGTCACCCCGGCCGCGACCTCGAGGTAGATGTCGGGCGGGCCGCCGGAACGGGAGACCGTCACCTGGAACTCGTGCATGGTGCCGGGGTCGCCCGCGCCGCCCCAGAACAGGGCGTAGACCGACCAGCCGAACGCGGCGAGCGTGCCCATCGACACCAGCGTGTCCATGGTCGCGGCGCCGTGCCTCAGGTTGGTCCACGCGGCAGTGTGGAACGGCAGGCCGCCCCACACCACGACCGGCGCGGCCAGGGTGAACGACAGCCACTGCCAGTAGGTGAACTGCAGCGCCGGCACCATGGCCAGCAGCACCACCGGCACCGACAGCAGCGTGCTGACAAGGAGCCGGGTGCGCAGCGAGCGCACCGGGTCGGACGGCTCGGCCAGGCCGGACGGCTCCCCCGCCGGCTCGGGCGTGCTCTCCTGCGGCCGCGGGGGTGGCGGGAGCTGGGCGGTGTATCCCGCCTTCTCGACGGCTGCGACCAGGGTGTCGGTGCCGACGTCGTCGGGGAAGGAGACCTGGGCCTTCTCGGTCGCGTAGTTGACCGTCGCGGTGACGCCGTCGAGGCGGTTGAGCCGCTTCTCCACGCGGGCGGCGCAGGAGGCGCAGGTCATGCCGCCGATCAGCAGCTCGACCCGGCCGGCAGGCTCGTGGGTCGACGTCGTGTCCGGCACCTAGCTCACGACCTCGTAGCCGGCCTCCTCGACCGCCTCGCGCACGGCCGCGTCGTCGAGCCGGTCGTCGGCGGAGACCGTCACGGTCCCGGTGTCGAGGTCGACGCTGACGTCGCTGACGCCGTCGACCGCGCCGACCTCCTCGGTCACCGCGCGTACGCAGTGGCTGCAGGTCATGCCGGTGACGGTGTAGGTCCGGGTCGTCATCGCTTGCTCCTCGTGGTCACTGTGCGGAGTCGTGGTCAGGAACGGACGAGCCGGGCGATGGCGTCGGAGGCCTCCCTGACCTTCACCTCGGCCTCGGCCCCGTCGCGGGCGGCGGCGTCGACCACGCACGTGCCCATGTGCTCCTCGAGCAGCTGGAGCGCGACCGACTGCAGCGCGCGGTTGGTGGCGGAGATCTGGGTGAGTACGTCGATGCAGTACTTGTCGTCCTCGATCATCCGCTGCAGGCCGCGCACCTGCCCCTCGATCCGGCGCAGCCGCTTGAGGTAGTCGTCCTTGCGACTGGTGTACCCGGCCATGGCGCTCGCTCCTCGTGGTCTGTGACGCGGCCCAGATTACCCCCAGGGGGTATGGTGTGTATACCCTACCAGGGTATTCCACCCGCCTGAGAGGACCGAGGGATGGACCACGAGCACCAGCACGCGGCACCCGGAGCGACCGCGACGGCCGACCTCACCCGGACCGCGGTGTCGGCGACGCTGCACTGCCTCACCGGCTGCGCCATCGGCGAGGTGCTCGGCATGGTCATCGGCACCGCACTCGGCTGGGGGAACTGGCCGACCGTCGTGCTGGCGGTGGCTCTGGCGTTCCTGTTCGGCTACTCGCTGACGATCGGCCCGGTGCTGCGGGCAGGCGTGGCCTTCGGCAGCGCGTTCAAGGTGGCCCTGGCCGCCGACACGGTGTCGATCGCGGTGATGGAGGTCGTGGACAACGCGTTCGTGCTGCTGGTGCCGGGCGCCATGGGCGCGGGCCTGGCCAGCGGGCTGTTCTGGGGCACGCTGGCCGCCTCCCTGGCGGTCGCGTTCGTGGTCACCGTGCCCGTCAACCGGTGGATGATCGGACGTGGCCGCGGCCACGCGGTGGTGCACGAGTACCACCACTGACGCTGGGTAGCGTCTCTGGCATGGACCCGATGGCCAACGACCCGCAGAACCGCCAGGAGCCGTTCCAGCAGGTGTCGCAGGAGCTGGTTGAGCTGGCCGACCATGTGTTCGAGACGCACGCCGAGCAGCCGGCCGAGCCGGTACGCGCGGCTCTGGAGCAGCAGGCTCGCGAGCGTGGCATCGAGCTGAACGACGAGATGCTCGAGCGGCTGTCCACCGAGATCTCCAACGGCAACCGCGTCGAGATCGGCCCGCTCTGACGCCTGCTCACACCTGACGTCCGCCACACCGAGCGCGATAACGCACGCTCTCGCGGAGACAACCGCACCTTCGCGTCGACATTGCGTAAACCCCGCGGAACCTGACGTCGAGACCTTCGCGTCGAGATAGCGCAAACCCGGCAGAACGTGGCGTCGGGATGCGCGTTCCAAGCGTGAGTCTGACGATTCCGGCCCCCAGAGCCCCGATCGCCGAGTATGTTTCTGCGGCCGGGAGGGTCTGGTCGGGAGGGGTTCCGAATGCTTCGTGCACGCCTTGTCGCGCTCTGCTCGCTCGCCGCCGTGGTCTCCGTACTCGGCGGCGTCGTCGTGCTACCGGCCTCGGCCGAGCCCTCTACACCGGTGCACTACCGGGGAGGCGCGGCCACGACGACGTACACCGGGCTCGCGTTCGACACCTGTACGGCACCGCAGCTGAGCACGATGCGGGCCTGGCGCCGGTCGCCGTACAACGCCATCGGCGTGTACATCGGCGGCGCCAACCGCGGCTGCGCGCAGCCGGAGCTCACCGCGGGCTGGGTCAGCCGGACGACGCGCATGGGCTGGCGCCTGCTGCCGATCTTCAACGGCCGCCAGGCGCCCTGCGGCGCCCGGCCGCGGCACCTCGAGATCACCCCCACCAGGGCCACCGCGCAGGGCCGGCAGGCCGGCCAGAACGCCGTCGAGAGGGCCAAGGCCCTGGGCATGCGCCCGGGCAGCGGCATCTACCTCGACATCGAGCCCTACAGCCCCAACTCGGCGAAGTGCCGCAAGGCGGTGCTGCGGTTCGTCTCCGGGTGGACCCGGCAGCTGCACCACCGCGGCTACCTGGCGGGCGTGTACGCGCACCAGGGCGACGGCGCCCTGCACCTCGCCCGGAGCTACCGCTCGCAGCAGCTCGCCCGGCCGGACGCGCTCTGGCTCGCCCGGTGGGACCGCAACGACCGGCTCACCGGCTGGCCCAGCATCTCGAACGCCTTCTGGGCCCGGGCCCAGCGGGCCAAGCAGTACCGCGGTGACCACATCGAGCGGTGGGGCGGCGTGGCGCTGAACATCGACAACGACCGCCTCGCCACGCCGGTGGCCACCGTCGCCAAGACCTTCCGGGTAACCCACGCGCTGCGCGTGCGCAACGGCCCCAGCCGCAGAACCCGGGCCGTGAAGACCCTCCCCTCCGGCACCGCGGTGGGAGTCGTCTGCCAGACGACCGGCTCGAAGGTCGGCGGCAGCAGGGTGTGGGACAAGCTCGCCAACGGCACGTACGCGCCGGACGCGTTCGTGCGCACGCCCGGACGGGCGCGCATCCCGGTCTGCCACTACGCCTTCCAGGCGCACGCGGTCGGCGGTGCGCCCGTGCACACCAAGCCGCGCTCGTCCTCGCCGCAGGCGACCACGCTGCCGGACGGCGCGCTGGCCCGCGTGATGTGCCAGCGGCGGGGCTCGCGCGTCGGGCCCACGTCGGTGTGGAACAAGCTGGACGACGGGCGCTGGGTCAGCGACCGCTTCGTGGCCACCCGGTCACACACCGGCTTCACCGCGCCGATCCCCCGCTGCTGACCCGCTGCTGACCCGCTGCTGACCAGCGACGACGCCGTTTCCGAGCCCGGAAAAACGGGCGTGACACAGACAACGGCAAAGAAGTTGGTTGAAACCTTGTCGTCGGGCCGGTGAATTCTTAACCTCTACTGGTCCCGTCGCGGACGGGACACCGTCCGGTCGCCACGCCGAATCCTGCCCGCGACCGGCGGACGGACCGAGCGCGCACCGTCGGGCAGGAGCGGGGGACCCACGTAGATCCGGTTCTCCGCAGCGACAGGCCTAGGGGCAGCAGGCCTGCATCCTCGTCCCGTCGCAGCACGAGCACCTTGGGGTGAAGCCGACGCATCGCAGTCGATGCGGCGGCCGGGCGAGACCTTCCGTCCGAACCCGACAGCTCACCTCGCAGGCGGTGGAGAGGTCTGGTTGTCGTGCACGCACGCCTGCACATCAGCGTCCTTGTCTTCGCGGTCCTGACCGCACTCACGCCTGTCATGGCCGCGGCCCCCGCCAACGCCGCGACCATGCACACCTGGAACCGGCTGGCCCGCTGCGAGTCCAGTGGCCGCTGGCACCTGAACACCCACAACGGCTACTACGGCGGACTGCAGTTCTCCCTGAGCACATGGCGCGGCTACGGCGGCGGAAAGTTCGCGCGGTATCCGCATCGGGCGACCAAGCTCCAGCAGATCAGGATCGGCGAGCGCGTCCGGCGTCACCAGGGCTGGCGCGCGTGGCCGTACTGCTCGCGCAAGATCGGCCTGCGCTAGCCGCCGGCCGGCCCCTCGGCCGCCGCACCGGCCCGCGCTACTCGTAGTAGAGCTTCTGCGGGCCGGGGTAGACCCACGACAGCGCGTCGCGGAGCCGGTCGCGCCAGTTCTCCCAGCTGTGGCCGTCACGGGCCTCGACGTAACGCACGTCCATGCCGGCCGACTCGAACACCGGCACCATCGAGCGGTTGCGCACGATCAGCGGCTCGTAGACACCGCAGCTCACGAACAGCCGGTCGGCCACCCGGGTCGGGTTCTCCCGGTAGGCGTTGACGAACTCCACGACGGGGTCGAACACCTCGCCGCCGCCGTGGTCGGTGCCGATGTCGGTGAACACGAACGACCCCGACATCAGCACCAGGCTCCCGTACGTCTCGGGCGAGCGGTACGCCGTTGACAACGACGCCACCGCCCCGAAGCTCGAACCGAGCAGACAGCGCCCGGCGCGCTGCCCGACCAGCGGCAGCTCGACCTCCAGTCGCGGCAGCAGCTCGCCGGTGACGAACTGCGCGTGCTCGGGCGAGTTGGCGTACTCGGTCAGCCGCTGCTGCGGGTGTACGAACGCCACTATCGTCTCGGCGACGTCAAGTCGGTGGATCAGGTTGTCGAGCACCACCTTGGCCGCGGCGTACTGCAGGAAGTCGCCGCCGTCGTGCACCACCAGCAACGGGTACGACGCGGTGCGGCGGAAGCGCGCCGGCAGGTACAGCGTGACCGGGCAGTCGCGGCCGAGTGCCTCGCTGGCCACGACCAGGTCGGCCAGCTCCCCCTCGCGCGCCTCCGGGTCGGGCAGCACCCAGTCGGGCGTCTGGTAGCCGTGCGCCATGCACACCGACGAGCTGCCGACCGGGCTGTGCGCGAGCTTGGGGTTCAGCGGGTCGTTGAAGCGCTCGTGGTGCTCGCCCCGGGTGACCTCGAGCTGGTAGTCCACGCGCGAGCCCTCGGGAAGCTCGAGCACGAGGTACCACAGGTCGGTGTCGGCGACCCGCCGGAGCGGGATGCGCTCCGGGAGCTCGACGATCCGGTGCACCACGTGCACCTCGTCGGCCTCGCCACGGAACAGGAACGTGCACCGCGCGCCCTCGACGACCGGGACCTCGTGCTCGGCCAGGAACCTGTCGACCGCGGCGTCGTCGACGGGGTGCTCGAGCAGCCGGTTGATGGCCAGGTTGCGCGGTGACAGCTCGGTTGCGGTCATGCGGCTGCCGCCAGCGTGGTGACGTGCCCGTCGGCGTCCACCACGCTCGCGTCAGGCGGGAGCCCGCCGTCCGCGGTCAGGTCGACCCGCACCCCGTCGTCGAGCACGACGCACCGCGCCGGCGCGAACCGACGAGACAGCACCGACATGCGAGTGCTGTCGTCGAGGAACAGCCGGCGCCGGGCGTGCGGCAGCAGGACCAGCCCCGGCAGCACGCCGATCCCCTCGTCGAACACCTCCGGTTGCGCGGGCCCCTGCGGAGCGTTGTCGTGGAACAGCACCACGCGCTCGGTCAGGGCCATCGCGCCCGCCGACCAGGCGACGAGGCGCTCCGGCAGGTACGGCTCGACGTGGAACAGGTGCAGCACCCGGACGAGCACGTCCACGTGGCCGCCGGCGACGACCAGCGCCGCAGCGGACTCCAGGGTCTTCTGCACCGCAGCACGGTGCTCGGCGACGACGTCACGCTCCTGCGGACGCCACGCGTCGTAGAACGCCTGGTGCACCTCCTGCACCCGAGCCACATGCTGCCGGTCGACGAAGTTGACCACGCCGAGCGAGTCGGCCAGCGCGGCCTCGCGAGTGCGCGGGTGCCCGTCCGTGCGCTGCGCGACCGCGTACGTGGCTCGCAGCGCGTGGTCGAGCTGAGTGAGGTACAGCTGTTGCAGCTCGTCGAGCACGGTGCGGTGCTCGCGCTCGGCGACGGCGTACTCCCCGTCGCGGTCGAGGACGTCCAGCCAGCGTTCGTACAGCCCGAGGTTGACCGAGCGGCCCGACAGCAGCTCGTCGAGCTCGTCGTCGTCGCGCTCGCGCTCCTGCCACCCTGCGGTCACGGTCGCGACGGGGGCGTCGCCTCCACCCACATGCAGCACCCTGTCGAGCGTGGGCCGGCGCTGCGGACCCAGCAGGGTGACGGCACGGTTCACGCGGCGTGCACCTGGACGGTCCGGCCGACGTCGTCGAGCATCCCGCGCAGCGCGTCGTAGTCAGGGTGACGCAAACGCACGTACGCGTTGGCCATGTAGCCCGCCTCCGGCGGCTGCGTGGGAGTCCCAGGATCGGGCAGATGCACGTCGATGACCCACTCCCCGTGCCGGGCCTGGATCTCGTCGAGCCCGGAGTAGCCGCTGATGTTGCCGTCGCGGTCGGGCCGCAGCGCGACGATGCCGCTGGCGAACCGTCGCGACGGTTTGGTCGACGCGCCGCCGTGCACGATCGCGTTGGCCCACTCTCGATAGAGGTCGAGATCGTTGCCGGCGGAGTACAGGTCCCACGCGCCGACACCGGGCGGACGGCAGCCGATCTCGGAGAACTTCAGCCCCTTCGGGCCGAAGAACCACTCCATGTGGGTCGCGCTGGTGCCGATGCCCAGCGCCTCGTTGACGCGCTGCCCGAGCTCGCGCAGCTGCTGGTAGTCGCCGACCGAGTCGACCCGGTTGGTCGAGACGAACTGCGGCGAGATCCAGCGGGTGCGCATCGCCTCGAGCACGTTGGGGTAGTAG
>CBFGZI010000003.1:0-69065 GCA_965653225.1 uncultured Propionibacteriales bacterium
AAGCCGCTACGAGCGGCCACGCGCCGTGAGGCGCTCCCGGCCCGACGCACCCAACACCTCCCGACCGCCCGCCGGCGGTCGTTCGTGGGCGGCGTGGCCGCTACGGTCTGGTCAGCGGCGGGTTGAGCCGGTCGTTCTTCCCCGCCCGGTACAGCGTCGCGGGCCTGCCGCCGTTGCGGGTCGTGACCTTGCCGGTGTCCACCAGCAGCCCTGGGGTTCCCGTCATCTTGCGGTGGAAGTTTCGCGGGTCTAGGTAGTCGCCCCAGACCACCTCGTAGACCTCCCGCAGCTCGGCGACGGTGAACGGGGCGCGACACAGCCGGACCGCGAGCATGGTGCTCTCCAGCGAGTCCTGCAGCCGCTCGACCGCGTCCCGCAGGATCGTCGCGTGGTCGAAGGCCATCTTGCGGGGCGCGGCGAGCAGCTCGTCGACGGGCGTCCACTCCGCGGCCGCCGCGTCGCTTCCGGCGGACGGCTGCGTCGGCTCGGGCACCACGGCCAGGTGGGCCACAGACACCACCCGCGTCCTGGGGTCACGCTTCGGAGAGCCGTACGCCCGGAGCTGTTCCACATGTGCTCGTGCGGGTCTGATCCCGGTCTCCTCGGCCAGCTCGCGGCGAGCCGCCTGGTGCAGGTCCTCGTCGGACTCGACGAAGCCGCCGGGCAGTGCTCGGCGTCCGGCGTACGGCGTCGAGCCGCGGCGCACCGTGAGGGCCTGCAGAACGCCCTCGTCGATGCTGAGGACGACCAGGTCGACGGCCACGGCCATTTCGGGGTAGCTACCTCGCGCAGGGGCCATGGACTCACTCTAGCCGTGTCCGGCCCAGGCGTGCGTGTCGTCGCTCTGACGAATAGCGGAAGGGTGTTTTGTCACCCCTTCATGGACGTGTGTCTCGCGCGACACGCCGGTTTTGCGTCGGCGAGACGACGGGTACTGCCCGCAACAGACGACGTAAGGAGTGAGAGAGCATGGCGAACACCCTTTCCGGCAAGACTGTCGCCTTTGCGGTCGCCCATGAGGGCGTGGAGCAGGTCGAGCTGACCGAACCGTGGAAGGCCGTCGAGGAGGCCGGTGGCACCCCGAAGCTCGTGTCCACCACATCGGGCAAGGTCCAGGCCTTCAACCACCTGGACAAGGCTGACACCTTCGCGGTCGACGAGACGTTCGAGAAGGCGGATGCGGGCAGCTACGACGCCCTGGTACTGCCCGGCGGGGTGGCGAACCCGGACGCGCTGCGGATGGACAAGCAGGCCGTGGCGTTCATCCGGTCGTTCTTCGACGACCGCAAGCCGGTCGCCGCCATCTGCCACGCACCCTGGACGCTCGTCGAGGCCGACGTCGTCCGCGGCCGCACCATGACGTCGTGGCCCAGCCTGCAGACCGACCTGCGCAACGCGGGAGCCACCTGGGTCGACGAGGAGGTCGTGACCGACAACGGGCTGGTCACCAGCCGCAAGCCCGACGACCTGAAGGCCTTCTGCGCGAAGCTGGTCGAGGAGATCGGCGAAGGCAAGCACTGAGGACGAGCACTGACCCGACCCCTCTGAGGGGTCGGGTCAGCCACAACCAGGTCGGCCCGACGGCAAGGGCTCGGGGCTACGCCGTCGGGTCGTCCGCCTCCACCAGGTCGACCAGCTCGGCCACGGAGTCGGCAACCCTCGTGGGCAGGTAGGGAAACCTGCCCACGTCGTCCGGTTTGGTCGAGCCGCTGAGCACCAGCACGGTCCGCAGACCCGCCTCCAGGCCCGCCACCACGTCGGTCTCCATCCGGTCGCCCACCATCACCGTGGTCTCCGAGTGCGCCTCGATGCGGTTCAGCGCACTGCGCATCATCAGCGGGTTGGGCTTGCCGACGAAGTAGGGCACGGAACCGCTGGCCCGGGTGATCATCGCCGCGACCGACCCTGTCGCCGGCAGCGAGCCCTCCCTGGACGGCCCGGTGGGGTCGGGGTTGGTGGCGATGAACCGCGCCCCGCCCTCGAGCAGCCGGATCGCCGTCGTGATCGACGAGAACGAGTACGTACGGGTCTCCCCCAGCACGACATAGTCGGGGTCCTGGTCGGTCATCACGTAGCCGACCTCGTGCAGTGCCGTGGTCAGCCCCGCCTCACCGATCACGTACGCCGACCCCGCCTCGCGCTGGCTGTCGAGGAACTGCGCGGTCGCCAGCGCCGAAGTCCAGATCGCAGCTTCGGGGATGTCGATGCCCGACCGCAGCAGCCGGGCACGCAGGTCGCGCGGGGTGTAGATCGAGTTGTTGGTGAGCACCTGGTACTGGCGCCCGGACCGCTCGAGGGCCCTGATGAACTCCGACGCACCCGCGATCGCGTGCTCCTCGTGCACGAGCACGCCGTCCATGTCGATGAGCCAGGACTCGACCGGTTTGCGATGCGACATGGCTGAATGCTGGCCTGCGTCGGGAAGCCGCCGCAAACCGGCCAGGTCGGGTTGGCCCGCTTTTGCGGCTGTCCGCCCGAGATAGTTGATGTTTTGACCACGTTCCGCTATGGGTACCTAACTGTGAGCCATCGCACAACAGAGGAGTCACCATGGCCTCGATCCTGGACCGACAACGCACCATCGCAGGGCCCGGCTTCAACCGATGGCTCATACCCCCCGCCGCGCTGGCGGTGCACCTGTGCATCGGCCAGGCCTATGCCACCAGCGTGTACAAGACCTCGATGGTCGCCGCCTTCGACTCCAGCCTGACCGCGGTCGGACTGGTGTTCTCCCTGGCGATCGTGATGCTGGGGCTGTCCGCCGCGGTGGCCGGCAAGTGGGTCGACCGCAACGGGCCGCGCAAGGCGATGGTCGTATCGGCGGTCTGCTGGTCCTCCGGCTTCCTGATCGGTGCCGCGGGCCTGGCCACGGGCCAGCTGTGGCTGGTCTTCCTCGGCTACGGCTTCGTCGGCGGGATCGGCCTCGGCATCGGCTACATCTCCCCCGTCTCCACGCTGATCAAGTGGTTCCCCGACCGCCCGGGCCTGGCCACCGGGATGGCGATCATGGGGTTCGGCGGCGGCGCGATGATCGCCAGCCCCATCTCCGCGCAGCTGATGGGGATGTTCGACCCGTCGTTCAACCCCGACAACACCGAGTCCGTGGCCCAGCCGTCGGCGGTCGCGTCGATGTTCGTGGTGCTGGGTCTCGTCTACTTCTGCTTCATGATGTTCGGTGCCTTCACCGTCCGCGTCCCTGCCGACGACTGGAAGCCGGAGGGCTACGAGCCGGCACAGGAGGTGCAGCAGAAGCTCGTCACCACCGGCGGCGTCTCGGCCGACAACGCGATCAAGACGCCGCAGTTCTGGCTGCTGTGGACGGTGCTGTTCTGCAACGTCACCGCCGGCATCGGGATCCTCGAGCAGGCGTCGCCGATGATCCAGGACTTCTTCCGCGAGGGCGGAAGCACGTCGGTGAGCTCGAGCGCGGCCGCCGGCTTCGTCGGCGTGCTGTCGATGTGCAACATGGGCGGGCGGTTCCTGTGGTCGACGACGTCCGACATCGTCGGCCGCAAGCCGATGTACATGATCTACCTCGGCGTCGGCATCGTCGCCTACGTCCTGGTCGCCATGTCGGGGTCCGCGTCCACCGTGCTGTTCGTGCTGCTTGCGGGCCTGATCATCTCCTTCTACGGCGGCGGCTTCGCCACCGTGCCGGCCTACCTCAAGGACCTTTTCGGCAGCTTCCAGGTCGGCGCCGTACACGGGCGGCTGCTGACCGCGTGGTCGGCCGCCGGGGTCGCCGGGCCGCTGATCATCAACGGCTTCCTGGACGCCCAGGGTGAGCCCGGCACGCTGACCGCCGAGGCCTACCAGCCCGCGCTGCTCACGATGGTCGCCATCCTGGCGGTCGGCTTCGTCGCCAACCTGCTGATGCGTCCGGTCGCCGAGCGGTTCCACGAGCCCGAGTACCGACGTGCCGCAGCGGCGGCCGGGGCGACCGGATCGAGAGGATGAACACGATGACGCAACCCACCACCTCCACCACGACCACGAGCCCGGTCATGCTGGTGGTCGCCTGGGCGCTGGTCGGCATCCCGCTGCTGTACGGCGTCTGGATGACGCTGCAGACGGCTGCGGCGCTGTTCACCGTCTAGCAAGGAGGCGCGTTTTCGTCATGCCGCACCCGGTTACGGGTGGGGTATGACTGGTACACGCTTCGGCTACACGCTCATGACCGAGCAGTCCGGGCCGCGCGAGCTCGTCGACTACGCGGGCGCTGCGGAGGGCGCGGGCTTCGACTTCGAGGTGATGAGCGACCACTACTTCCCCTGGCTCGACGAGCAGGGGCACGCGGGGTACGCGTGGAGCATGATGGGCGCGGTCACCCAGGTGACCGAGCGAGTCGAGCTGATGACCTACGTCACCTGCCCGATCATGCGCTACCACCCGGCGGTGGTCGCGCAGAAGGCCGCCACGATCGGGCTGCTCTCCGACAACCGGTTCACTCTCGGGCTCGGTGCGGGCGAGAACCTCAACGAGCACGTCGTCGGACAGGGCTGGCCGCCGGTGAACGTGCGCCACGAGATGCTCGACGAGGCCATCGACATCATCCGGGCGCTCTTCGACGGCGGCTACGTCAGCTTCAGCGGCACGCACTACCGCGTCGACTCCGCCAAGATCTGGGACCTGCCCGAGCTGCAGGTGCCGCTGGCGGTGGCTGTTTCGGGTGACCAGTCGGTGCGCAGCTTCGCGCCGCTGTCCGACGCGATGGTCGCGGTCGAGCCCAACCCCGACCTGGTGCGGACCTGGGACGAGGTCAACCCAAAGGCCGAGCGCAAGATCGGCCAGATCCCGATCTGCTGGGACCCCGACCGCGACGAGGCGGTACGCCGGGCGCACGCGCAGTTCCGCTGGTTCGCCGGCGGCTGGAAGGTCAACTCCGAGCTGCCGGGTCCGGCCGGCTTCGCCGGTGCCACCCAGTTCGTGCGCCCCGACGACGTGGCCTCGTCGATCCCGTGCGGCCCCGACGTGCAGCCCATCGTCGACGCGGTCGGCTCGTTCTGGGAGGCCGGCTTCAGCGACGTCGCGCTGGTGCAGATCGGCGACGAGCGCCAGCACGACTTCCTGCGGTTCGCCGAGTCCGACCTGCTGCCGGCCCTGCGGGAGGCATCCGGCTGAGCGGCGCGGGTGGTGGGCGAGGCCCGACCAGTCGCGTGTCAGACCTCGACACATCCACCACCGCAGCGACGACACACGACCAGCGCGGCTCAGCGCGCCGCCGGCTCGAGGTCCTTCGCCCAGTGCACGAAGGTCTCCTTCACCCGCATGCCCACGTGCAGGTAGAGGTCCAGCGCCCCGGTACGGGTGTCGGTGTTGAGCTCGGCCTTGGTCATCCCCCGCGCCCGGGCCTCACCGAACGCGCGCAGCAGCAGCGCTCGGGCCAGCCCGCGGCCTCGCCGGTCGCGGCGCACGGCGAGGTACTGCACCCAGCCGGTGTCGCGCGAGGGGATCACGAAGCACACGCCGACCACGTGTTCACCCTGGCCTTCTCTGCTCTGGTCCCCCTGGTTCCCGCGCTCCACGGCCACCAGCAGCTGCCAGGGCTCGAAGCCGGGCCGCTCCAGCACGACCGCCGACCAGTCCTCGAACGACGTCGGGTCTCGGTCGGGCCACTCCGCGAACGCGTCCTCGACCGTCTGGTAGGCCATGCGCTCGTCCTGGCCGGGCACCATGGGCCGGATAGTCACGCCATCCGGCAGCGGGTTCGACGCGATCTCCGCGCCCTCGGGCAGCTCGAGGATCCACGAGGTCCAGAGCCGGCGGTAGCCGTGCGCCTCGAACAGCGCCGTCGCCCCCCTCGCACGCTCGGAGACCGTCTGCCCGACCAGCGTCCCCCCGAGGCCGGCTGCCAGCCGCCACGTCCAGCCCATCAGCGCCGTGCCAAGGCCGCGGCCGCGCACCTCCGGGAGCACGTACACCTCGGCGCGACGGCCCTTGTACACCTCGCCGTAGGCCACCAGCCGGTCATGCTCGTCGAACACGCCCAGACTCTCGGTGGCGAGGTCGAAGCTCGGCCGCTGCCAGTCGCCGACGATGTCCTCGAGCTCGATCTGCACCTCGCCGATGTCGTGCTCCTCGCATACGGCCATCAGCTCGGTCACGGCGCGGGCGTCGTCCGGCGTCAGCGGCCGGCACCGGTACGGCGCGGTCAGGTCGATCGCTGTCGTCACCGACGCAGCATCGCCGATGCGACCGGCCCGGCGCACGCGAATTCGGGAGTGCGTGTCGCCGGGCCGGTCGATGGACGCGTCAGCGGCAGGTGAAGGCCTCGACGTTGTCCAGCCACCAACCGAAGATGGCGGCCGCGCGGTCTCCGCTCACCGTCCACCGCAGCCGTACGCTGCGGCCGGCGAAGCGGCTCAGGTCGAGCCGGCTGGACATGTAGCCGTGGCTGTCGCCGCCGAACCCGACGAACGGCTTCGGCCCGGCACCGATGATCCGCTGCTTGGGCCCGTTCACCCACCGCATGCCCGCGGTGCTCCTCCATGTGCGGCCCCGGTCCAGCGAGATCTGGAGCTGCCCGCCGTCGAAGTAGCGGGCCGCCGCTCCGGTGCGGAAGTTGTACTCGAACAGCCGCGCATGGTCGAACCGCAGGAACGTCTTGCCGACGCGTGCGACGTGGATCGGCTTGCGCAGCACCAGGCTGCTCGTACGCGGGTCACCCTGCGTGGGGTCGGGGTCGAAGCCGAAGAGGCTGTTCTGCCCGCTGGTGGCGAAGGGGCCGAGGACGCCGTCCAGCGCCGGCTTCGGAAGCCGCAGCCACAGCTTCCCGAACTGCCAGACCTTTCGCGCCGGGTGCTCCATGTTGTCGAAGAACAGCCGGTGGCTGCGGGCGTTGCGCGGCGTGCACCGCGGCGCCTCCGGGGCGGTCGCGACGTGTGGCTGCTTCAGCAGCTGGGTGGCCTTGACGGCTCGTTTCACCTGGACGCAGTCGGCCTTCGTGATCCGCGGCTTGCCGTGGCCCACGAGCGCACGGCAGGCCTGGGGCAGCACGCGGCCGAGGTCGGCGTAGTCGCTGCCGGAGGTCAGCATGCGGAGGGTGCGCAGGTAGATGCGCGCGGTCTTCAGCCCACGGGCGGGGTTCGGGCGCGCCGGCTCGATGCCATGAACGGTCACGCCGTTGAGCCTGCCGCCGTGGAAGATCAGGTACGCCGTCTTGTTGCCCACGCCGTTGTTCTGGTGGACACCGCCCGCGTCCGCACCGCGCGCGTCGGCCACGTAGAGCCGGCTGCGCATGCTGTCGGGCTGACCGAAGCGTCCCGGGTTCGCCATGCTCCGGATCGCACCGAGGTTGGTGTCCTCACCGATCAGGAAGTCCTGCGAGGGTGCGTCGCTGCCGCGCCCGTCGCGCTGGTCGATGATCTCGCCGAAGACATCGGCAAACGACTCGTTCATAGCGCCGGCCTGGTAAAGCATGAACAGGTTGGCGGTGTGCTGCACCACGCCGTGGGTCAGCTCGTGGCCGACCACGTCGTCGCCGAGGTCCAGGCCCTGCCCGAAGAAGGCCTCGCGGCCGTTCCAGAACGCGTTGTTGAAAGCGGGGATCTTGGCGGTTGCGCGGATCTTGCGGCCGTCGGCGCCGGTCCTGCCGATCATCTTGGGCAGGTTCACACCGAGCCGGCGGTACAGGGCGACGGTGTCGGTGATGGTGTTGAACACCTGGTCGACGTTGCGGTCGCCGGTCGGCGGGTCTCCGTCGGTACGGGCGTAGTCGGCCTGGTTGCAGGGGAAGTCCTGGGGGACGGCACCCTCGGTCGTGCGGTCACAGACCGCCTGGGCGTCCGCGACCTGGTTCGCGCTTTCGACGATCCGACCGGTCACCGCGTCGATGAGGACCAGCTGGCGGATGTCGGTGCCGTTGGAGACGTCGACCCGCCACACCGGCCCGGGCTGGAACTGCACGGGGCTGCCGAACAGCGACGGGTCGTAGAACACCTCGCGTGCCGGGCTCACCGAGAGCGAGCTCGCCGACAGGCCGTACCGCTTCGCCGTGGCCACCAGCGCCGTGCGCGACGCGGCCGCGGCCGACTCCGACGGGGCGCTGACCGTGATGTTGGGAGACGTGGTCTCGCCGTTGACCGACTGCAGCGCGCCGTCGCCGTCGAGCGACACGGCGAGCTCGCCGCCGAGAACCGGCAGCCCGTCCACCTGCTGCCCGAACTTCACGATGTGGCTGCGCCCGACGGTGTTCTCGACACCGACGACGTGCAGCTGGGCCTTCGGGTGGGTGACGCCGAACATGGCGCCGTAGCGGTCCATGTGCGCGCTGGCGGCCTGCACCGGAGTGTCGGCCGGGGTCACCGCGCTCGAGTCCACCGGCGCACCGAGCGTACCGACGAAGTTCGCCTCGCCGTCTCCGTCGGAGCTCACGACGACCGGGCCGGTGGCATCGGCACGCAGCCGCGCCTCGGCGGCCTGTTCCTCCGCGCTGCCGGGTCCGGAGCCGCTTGGGTCGTCAGCCGCTGCCGTAGGGGACACAGCGGTGGGCGACGCACCGGTGGCAGGCACAGCGGTGGCGGACAGGGCGCTGGTCGTGGCGGTGAAGCCGCCGACCAGCGACAGGGTTACAAGACAAGAAAGGGCATGGCGCGAGCGCATTAAAACCCCCCGTTCCTGCCCCCAAGTGGTTTGAGGGCAGCGTAGTCGCGCCACGCAAAAAATGCTTGCATGAACCGATGATCCGGCCCGTTGGGACCAGACCCGGCTAGGCCACCGTGATCACTATCTTGCCCTGGGTGTGGCCCTCCTTGCTCCTTGACAAAGCCTGCGCGGCCTCATCGAGCGGAAAGGTCTCGGTCACCTCCACGCGCAGACGTCCGTCCGCGACATAGCCGACCAACCGGTCGAGCATCGCCGCGTCCGGGCGCACGAACACATAGTGGCCGCCGGGCCGCTCGAGCACCCCGGGGTCGGTCACGGAGGCCTCGCGGGCCTCGGCGGCGAGTGCCTCGCGGGACCGCTCGAGGGCGTCGCCGCCGACCAGGTCCAGCGCCACGTCGATGCCGTCGGGCGCGAGGTCACGCACCCGCTGCGCGAGCCCCTCGCCGTACTCCACCGGCTCCGCCCCCAGCGACCGGACGAAGTCGTGGCGGCCGCTGCTGGCCGTGCCGATCACGCGCGCGCCCCGCAGCGCGGCGAGCTGGACGGCGAACGTACCGACGCCGCCGGCCGCGTTGTGCACGAGGACGGTGTCCGCCTTCGACACCTCGGCGGCCTCGAGCAGCTGCTCGGCGGTCAGCCCCGCCAGCGGCAGCCCGCCCGCCGGTACGAGGTCGACGCCATCGGGGACCTTCGCCACCGCGCGCTCGGGCACCGCGACCTTCTCGGCGAAGGTGCCGTGCTGGACGTGGTCCTTGCGCGCGTAGGCGAGCACCGGGTCACCGGCCGCCACGGAGGTGACGGCAGGGCCGACCGCCTCCACGACGCCGGCCACGTCCCACCCGGGCACCAGCGGCAGATGGTGCGGGAACGCGCCCTGCAGATAGCCGGCCACGATCTTCCAGTCCACCGGGTTCACCCCGGCGGCACGGACCGACACCAGCACGAAGTCGGGGCCGACCAGCGGGTCGTCGAGCTCACCGACCTCGACGACCGACGGGTCACCGAACTCTCGAATCAATGCTGCTCTCATGTTTGGCGCCCCTACCCCGCGGGAGGCGGCGTCATGCACCTCGAGCGCTTCCGTGTCAGCCGGAGCCGTCCGGGTCGCGCGGTTCGAGGCGCACGTACGGGAGGACCCGTCCGAGCGCGCGGTAGGACGCCTCGCTGCCGTCCACCGGCACCCCCATCTGCCGCGCGACCATCCGGGCCGACCGAGGGCGGCGGCGTGCGTAGTCGACCATCAGGTCGCCGCCCTCCTCCGCCGGCAGCGGGCGCGCGCGAACGGCGTGGCGCCGTGCTCCGAGCACGATCTGCGCGTCCGGGTCGGCCAGCAGGTTGCGGTACCAGTTGGAGGTCGGCCCGTACCCGGACGCGACCGTGACGGCTCCGGTCGCCGGGTCGCGGACCACGACCTCGACCACGACCTGCCGCCACCGGCCCGACGTGCGCCCGCGGTGGACGAGCATGACCAGGCGGTGGCCGAACAGCCACCCGAGACGAGCCCGATAGGCCAGCAGCGGCGCGCGGAACAGCCAGCGTCGCGGGCCGGTGGTCGGCAGGGTCTGCCAGTGCGGAGTCGCCATTCCCCCATCATGGGAGGCGTGTCCAGACTGCTGATCGTCCACCACACGCCCTCGCCGTCCATGCAGGCCATGCTGGAGTCGGTGGTGTCGGGGGCCAACCACGAGGACATCGAGGGTGTCGAGGTCGTCGTACGGCCCGCGCTGTCGGCGACCGCGGTCGACGTGCTGGAGGCCGACGGCTACCTGCTCGGCACGCCGGCCAACCTCGGCTACATGTCGGGCGCGCTCAAGCACTTCTTCGACACCGTCTACTACCCGGTGCTCGACGCGACCCAGAAGCGGCCGTTCGCGGCGTACGTGCACGGCAACGAGGGCGTCGAGGGTGCCGTCCGGGCGATCGGCAGCGTCACGACCGGCCTGCAGTGGAAGCAGGTCGCCGAGCCGGTGACGGTGATGGGCGAGCCGAGCAAGGAGGACCTCGAGTCGTGCTGGGAGCTCGGCGCCACCGTCGCCGCGGGGCTGATGTGAGCCTCAGCAGGCGCCCGGGCCGGCGTCCAGCCGCTCGACGACGTCCTGCACGACGCGTTCCGCCGGTTCGTCGGTCACCTCGACGGTGAAGCCGTCCTCGTCGGGCTGCAGCGGCTCGAGAGAGTCGAGCTGTGACTGCAGCAGGCTCGGTGGCATGAAGTGCCTGCGACTCTGCGTCCGCTGCTGCAGCCGCTCACGGTCGACGTGCAGGTGCACGAAGCAGGTGTTGTCGGCTCCGCCGCGCAGCGCGTCGCGGTAGCGGCGTCGCAGGGCCGAGCAGGTCATCACCGTCGACACGCCCTGCTCGTGCTTCTCCCGCACCCAGGCCGCGAGGCCGCGCAGCCAGGGCTCCCGGTCGACGTCGTCGAGCGGGATGCCCTCCGACATCTTCTTCACGTTCGCCGGCGGGTGGAAGTCGTCACCCTCGGCGAACGCGTAGCCGAGCCGACCCGACAGCTCCTTCGCCACGGTCGTCTTGCCCGAACCGGACACACCCATGACCACCAGGTGCCTCGGCGACTCCCCCGCACGTGGACCTCGGCTCATCGGGCTTGCCCCTCTCGTCTCTGGTCACGCTGTCGTGTTCGTGTCACGGCCACGCTGGCACACACCCTGAGTAGGCTCACCCCATGGCACCCACGCTGCACCAGGGTGTGCTCGAACGGCTCGGCCCCGACATCATCAGCGGCGCCTACCCGCCCGGTCACGTGCTGACCCTGGAGCGTCTCTGCACCGACTTCGGCGTGTCGCGGACGGTCGCGCGCGAGGTGGTGCAGGTGCTGGCGTCCATGGGCCTGGTGGAGAGCCGGCGTCGAACCGGCGTGACGGTGCGACCCTCGGAGCACTGGAACGTCTTCGACCCGTCGCTGATCCGGTGGCGTCTCGACGGGCCGGAGCGCCCGTCACAGCTGCGCCAGCTCACCGAGCTGCGGGCCGCCATCGAGCCGCTGGCCGCGGCCGGTGCCGCGAGGAACGCCAGCGATGCGCAGTGCAAGCGGCTGATGGAGCTGGCCGCACTGATGGAGGAGGCCGGCAACCAGGGCGACCTCGAGGTGTTCCTCGACTACGACATCGAGTTCCACCGGCTCGTGCTGGAGGGGTCGGGCAACGACATGTTCGCCGGGCTGAGCGACGTGGTCGAGGAGGTGCTGCGCGGGCGTACCCACCACCACCTGATGCCTCGCCACCCCAAGGCCGAGGCGCGACGGCTGCACGAGGTGGTCGCCGACGCCATCGCCGAGAGGGAACCCGAGGTGGCGCAGGCGTCCATGACCGCGATCGTCGCGGAGGTGGTCGCCGTGATGACCAGGATCGGCGACCTCTCCGAGACGGACCGGGACAGCACGGACTAGGCACGTACGCCGGGCTCCTCCCTCATGCCCGCGACAGCAGCATCGAGTCGCCGAACTCGTGCCACCGGTACCGCTGGTCGACCGCCTGCCGGTAGGCCGCTGCCACCAGGTCTGCTCCGACGACCGCCTCCAGCAACCGCAGGTGGCTGGCCTCCGGTGGGTGTAGCCCGGTGATCAGACCGTCCACGGTCCGAGCGGGACGCTCCGGACCCAGCACGAGCCCGGTCCAGCCCTCGTCCGCGTGCACGCGGCCGTCGGAGTCGGTCACCGACTCCAGAGCGCGTACGACGGTGGTGCCGACCGCGATGACCCGGTACCCGGCCGCTTTGGCGCAGCCGACGAGTCGGGCGGTGCTGGCCGGCACCGAGTACCACTCCGGCAGGGGAGGCTCGTGCGCCTCCTGGCTGGAGACGCCCGTGTGCAGCAGCAGCGGCGCGAACATCACCCCGCGGCTCATCAGCCGTCCGAGCAGCTCGTGGGTGAACGGGCGTCCCGCGCTGGGCATCTCCGCGCTGCCGGGGGTGTCGGCGTACACGTTCTGTAGGTACTCCAGCGGCCACGGCTTGCGGACGTAGCCGTAGCGGATGGGCCGTCCGTTCCTGGGCAGGTAGTCGACCGGCGCACGGTACGGCGTGGGCCGTGCGCGCCACAGCCGGCTGTGCGACATCTCGGCGTCCGGGTAGGCGGACTCGATGCGCAGGCCGATGCGGCCGGGCAGCCCGATCCGCTCCGTCGCCGTGACGTCGGTCGCAGGGCCGGTGTTGTCGGCCCGGCGTACCTCCACGACCCAGTCGCCGTCGTCGAGGGCACCGGAGACGTGCAACAGACCGGCGTTGCCGTCGCCCCGGGTGACCGCCAGCGCGGCCGGCAGCGTCGCGGAGGTGTTCACCACGACGAGGTCTCCGGGCTTGAGCACGTCGGGCAGTTCGCGGAACACGTGGTGCTCGATGCCGTCGGGGGTCGCGGTCAGCAGCCGGACGCCGTCCCGCGCGACGCCGCGTGCCTCCGGCGGGGCGTCCGCCTCGCTGTCGGGCGGGAGGGTGAAGCGCACCGGCTCGGTCGTCGCGTTCATGCCGGCACCGCCGCGGCGAGGTCGGCGGCACGGAAGCGGCCGCTGGGTAGGCGCTCGTCGACCAGCCTCAGCAGCGCGGGCACCACGGTCTCCGGCAGCGGGCGGTCGGAGATGTCCTCGCCGGGAAACGCCTCCTGGTGCATCTGCGTGCGCATGTCGCCCGGGTCGAAGGCGTAGATGCGAAGGTGTGGCAGCTCGGCACCGAGGATCGCGGTCAGCTGCTCGAGCGCGGCCTTGGACGACCCGTAGCCGCCCCAGCCGGCGTACGGCTCCACGGCAGCGTCCGACGTCACGTTGACGATATGTCCGCCTGCCTGCTCGAGGTACGGCAGGACCGCCTGGGTAAGGGCCAGCGGTGCGACGGTGTTGACGGCGTAGACACGCTCGAGGTCGGCCAGCGGGTAGCCCGCCAGCGGGGGCTGCGGGCTCGGGCCGAGCGTGCTGGCGTTGTTGACCAGCAGGTCGAGTCCGGTCTCTGCCACGGTCTCTCCCAGGGCGGCTGCCAGGCGGGCGCGGTGCCCGGGGTCGGCGAGGTCGCCGGCGACCGCGCGTACGTCCGGCGACCCGGCCGCCCGCAGCGCGTCGGCGGTCTCGGTGAGCAGGGTGGCGCCGCGGGCGTCGATGACGAGGCTCCAGTGGCGTTCGGCCAGCGCAGTCGTGAGGGCCCTCCCGAGGCCGCGCGTCGCGCCGGTCACCAGGGCTGCAGGCATTGGTGCTCCAAGGATCAGTGATGGTCGGTTACCTGCTGATCCTGCAACTTAAAGTTAACTTCAAGTCAACGTCTAAGCATGAGCGCGCGCCCGCAAGACCCGGGCACATGGCTGGCGGTCACTTCCCAGGGCGCATATCCCTCGGGAAGCGCCCATCGGACCCGGTTACATGGCGCGTGGTCGCGCCTGCCCGGCGCCGCCGCCGAAGCGCCGGCAACACCCGTCAGAGCGCGGTATCCACTCCCGGATCCCGGCGAACCACGGTCAGCAGGAGCACGGCAGCCAGCCCGGCACCACTGAAGATCACCGCCGCCATCGGCACGGCCGAGCTCGTGCCCAGCACGCCCACCAACGGTGCGGTCACCGCGCCGACGCCGAACTGCACCGAGCCCAGCATCGCCGCGGCCGTACCCGCGGCCTCGCCGTGTCGCGACAGCGCGAGCGCCGGCGTGTTCGGCAGCGCCAGGCCACAGCAGCCGACCACCATCGCCAGCGGCACCAGCAGGCCGAACAGCCCGCCGAACCCGGTGAGGGTCGTGAGCACCATCGTGGCGGCGGCGGTCGTCGCGCCGAGGACCGCGAACGTGAGCACCTGGCTGGGCCGGTAGCGCTGCAGCAGCAGCGGGTTGAGCTGCGTGCCGAGGACGATGCCCAGGGCGTTGCAGCCGAAGACGATCCCGAAGGTGCGCGGGTCGAGGCCGTAGATGCCCTGCAGCACGAACGACGAGCCGGAGACGTAGCTGAACAGCGCCGACATCATCAGCCCCGCCACCAGCACCAGAGCCACGAACGTGGGGTCACGAAGCAGCGAGCGATAGGTGCGCAACGTCGCCATCGGCCGGGCCGAGCGGCGCCGCGGGGGCGGCAAGGTCTCCCTCAGCCCGAACGCCGCCACCAGCACCATCAGCAGCGCGCACACCGCCAGGACGACGAAGATCCCCCGCCACGACGTGTACTGCAGGATCAGCCCGCCCAGGCTCGGCGCGAGCACCGGCGCGACGCCGATGACCAGCATCAGCCGCGACAGCAGCCTCGCGGCCGCGATCCCGACGAACAGGTCGCGCACGGTCGCCATCGCGTTGACGCTGATCGCGGCGCCCGCGAACCCCTGCAGCACGCGCACCGCGCTCAGGCTCACCACGTCTGGGGCCACCGCGCACAGCAGCGAGGTCAGCGCGTGCACCGCCACCCCGACCAGCAGCGGACGGCGGCGGCCCAGCGCGTCGGACACCGGGCCGATCACCAGCTGCCCACACGCCAGACCCAGAAGCATGCCAGTCAGCGTGAACTGCACGCCGGTGTCGGAGGCGCCGAGGTCCTTGGCGAGCGCGGGCAGCGCCGGGAGGTACATGTCGATGGTGAGCGGCCCCATGGCGATGAGCGCACCGAGCACCAGGACAAGCTGGACGTAGCGCCGGCCGGTGGGCGGCGTGGGCCGCGGGGACGACGGCACTACCGACGACGAGCCCACGGCCTCCGACGGCTGCTGACGGGTGTTGTGGGCGCATGAGGGCGGCGAGGTCACGGTCATCCATCCTCGCCCAGGCCACCGACACGCCTCCGGACCGGGTTGCCCGCACGACGAAAGGCAAAATCTTCGCTCGCCCTGCCGGCCCCCGACCCGTCACAGCCGCCGCGCCGCCGTCGTTCGCCCGGCCTATGTCTGGCTATGTCCGGCGAACGCGCTCCACGCCCGAAAGATCAGTGCGCGCATCCGGCGGGCGGGCCTCTCATCACCGGCTCATAGAAGTGTCATTCAGGTGAACAATGGTTTACAGGTGAGAGCGCGCCGTGGGGAACTGTGCACACGTCGTGACAGGAGGCGAAGCGACTTGCACCCCGCTGTGACGGGTCAGCCCATGCCGGCCGGATCGGGCGGTCGCCGCATCGGCTACGTGCTCGAGATGTACCCGCGGTTCTCCGAGGCCTTCATCGTCAACGAGATCCTGGCGCTGGAGGCGACGGGCGAGGAGATCGACATCTTCTCGCTGCGGCTGCCGATCGACGGCCGGTTCCACGAGTCGCTCGCCGAGGTGCGCGCGCCGGTGACCTATATGCCGTACCAGGTGAAGGCGCCCGAGGTGTGGGACCTGCTGCGCGAGGGGCTCGACGTGCTGCCGCGGCTGAACGCGCGCATCCCCGATGTGCTGGCGCTGCCCGTCACCGACGCGGCCGGGGCGGTGCAGCTGGCGATGGCCGTACACCGGCTGGGCATCACCCATCTGCACGCGCACTTCGGGTCGATCGCCGCCGACGTGGCCCGCGTGGCGGCCCGGCTCGCCGGCGTCGGCTACAGCTTCACCGCGCACGCCGGCGACATCTTCCACGCCGATGCCGACCACGAGGCGCTGCGGCGCAAGGTCGCCGACGCCTCAGCGGTGGTGACCGTCAGCGACTTCCACGTCCACCACCTGCACACGATGTTGGGTTCGGTCGCCGGGAAGGTCGTCCGCGTCTACAACGGGGTGGACCTGGGCCGCTTCCCGTACTCGTCGCCGGCCGACCGCCCGCCCGTGGTCGTCGCCGTCGGCCCACTCGTGCCCACGAAGGGCTTCACACACCTGGTCGACGCGGTCGCGATGCTGGTGAGCGAGGGACGCGACGTACGGCTCGACCTCGTGGGCACCGGCGAGGAGGAGCAGGCCCTGCACGCGCAGGTCGACGCGCTCGGCCTCCACCGACAAGTCCGCTTCCGCGGCGCGCTCTCGCAGCCGCACACCCGCGCCGCGATCAGACAGGCAGCTGCGCTCGCCGCGCCATGCGTCGTGGCGCCCGACGGCAGCCGCGACGGCCTGCCGGCCGTGCTGCTGGAGGCGATGGCCCTCGGGACACCGTGCGTGGCCACGCCGGTCGCCGGCCTGCCGGAGGCCGTCGCTCCGGACCACACCGGGCTTGTCGTTCCGGAGGGCGACCCCGCCACGCTGGCGAAGGCGCTGGCCCGGCTCCTCGACGACGCCGACCTGCGCCTCGAGCTGTCGACCAACGCACGAGCACTGGTCGAGCGCGAGTTCGACATCGCGAAGACGTGCGAGCAGCTCCGTGATGTTCTCGTCAAGGCCATCGAGGCTCCGGTGGTGGACTGATGCGAACGGCCCGCACGTGCACCGGCTCTCATGTACCGGTCTTCGGGCACCCGGGCCCCTCGGCCCACGTCCGGGCGAAGTTGCAGCGCCCCGGCAGGCGGGAGATCGGCATAACCCTGTTGACTGAGGGCTCGCCGGGGCCGCTGCACGACATCCGAGACACCAGGGAGCGACGATGAAGCCACGCATCGCCGTGATCGGCACCGGCTATCTCGGAGTCACCCACGCAGCCTGTCTGGCACACCTCGGCTACGAGGTGCTCGGCGTCGACACCGACACCGAGAAGGTGGCGCGCCTGGCGCGCGGCGAACCCACCTTCTACGAGCCCGACCTGCCCGAGCTGCTGGCGGCGTACACCGCCTCGGGGCGGCTGCGGTTCACGACCTCCTTCGAGGACGCGGCGAGGTTCGCCGACCTGCACTTCCTGTGCGTGGGAACCCCGCAGAGCGACGACGGGCTGGCCGCGGACACCAGCCAGCTCACCGACGCCGTCGACGCGCTGGTCCCCCACCTCACCCGTCCGGCGATCCTGGTCGGAAAGTCGACGGTCCCGCCGGGTACGGCCCACCGGCTGAGCGAACGCGCCGCCCGACTGGCCCGGCCGGGTGTCGAGGTCGAGGTCGCCTGGAACCCCGAGTTCCTGCGCGAGGGCCGCGCTGTCGAGGACACCCTCCGCCCCGACCGGATCGTGGTCGGCGTCGACACCGCCGAGCCCGAGAAGGTGGTGCGGGAGGTCTACGCCCCGCTGCTGGACCTGGGCGTGCCGCTGGTGGTGACCGACGTGGTCACGGCCGAGCTGACCAAGATGTCGGCGAACGCGTTCCTGGCCATGAAGGTGTCGTTCATCAACGCGGTCGCGCAGATGTGCGAGGCGGCCGGCGGCGACGTGGTGCCCCTGGCCGACGCGCTCGCGCACGACCACAGGATCGGCCGCGGCTTCCTCGCGGCCGGCCTGGGCTTCGGCGGCGGCTGCCTGCCCAAGGACCTGCGGTCGATGATGGCCACGGCCGACGAGCTCGGTGCGCCGGAGGCGTACGCCCTGCTGCGTGACGTGGAGCGCATAAATGCCCACTGCCGCACCCGCCTGGTCGACATCGTCCGCGAGCAGTGCGGCGGCAGCGTCGACGGCCGCACCATCGGCGTGCTCGGTGCGGCGTTCAAGCCCGGAACCGACGACGTCCGCGACTCGCCCGCACTGGAGGTGGCGGGCCAGCTGCGGGCACGCGGGGCCCACGTGCGGGTGTACGACCCGCAGGCCAACGCCAACGCGTCCGCGCTCTTCCCGGCCCTCGAGTACGTCGACAGCGTCGTCGACGCGGTCCGCGACGCCGACCTGGTGCTGCACCTCACCGAGTGGCCGGAGTTCCGCGACCTCGACCCCGCACGGCTTCTGCCGCTGCCGCTGGAGGCGCAGGTCGTCGACGGCCGCAACGCCCTCGACCCGCACCGGTGGCGGGCAGCCGGCTGGGTCTACCGGGGCGTGGGACATTGACCGCACGCCCGCAGAGGGTCGGTGACCCGGTGACGGGCCCGGTCGCCGCGCCGACGCGGCTCACCCGGTCCGGCTGACCGCGCGGACTAGCCTGGTCGCCGTGGCGCTGGCGGTGTGTCTGCTGTTCGACGAGCGCGCCGACCGCGCGATGCGCCGGCTCTGGGACCGGCTCGAGGAGATCGACGTACCGACGCTTCGCTCGCACACCCACGGCCGGCACGTGCCGCACCTGTCGTACGCGGTGCTCCGCGAGTGGGACCTGGAGAAGGTGCGCGACCGCATCGAGGAGCTCCCCTCCGGCGACCCCGTGGACCTGCACTTCGACGCGCTGGGGACGTTCCGGCGTGGCCGCTCGTGGCTGGTGGCCGCCGTCGGCAGCGAGGTCATGACGCGCCAGGAGCGGGTGGTCCAGGCGGCCACCGACGCCGGCGCGGAGATGCACCGCAACTACCTGCCCGGCACGTGGGTGCCGCACTGCACGCTCGCGCCGAGGGTCCACCTGACGGACCTGCCGGCGGTCGCCGCGGCCGTGTACGACGTGCTGCCGCTGCACGCGCGCGCCGACCACGCCGCGCTCGTCGACAGCGGCACCGGCCAGCTCTTCCCGCTCACCAACCTCCCGTGAGCGGCGCGCGACCTACGCTGGTCGGGTGGTACGCAAACGCTGGTACTTCGTGCTCATGGGCACCTGCATCGGCCTCATCCTGCTCGCATGGAACGTCGTGCGGTTCTGGTCGACGACCGCAGCCGTGGTGATGAGCGTGGTCGCAGCCGTCATCCCACCGGCCGCGGCGATCGTGGCCAACCCGCCGTGGCAGCGCGGCGACCGCTCCTAGCATGGGGGCCATGGCCAGCCCCGACCCCACGCCTGACCAAGAGCCTGACCAAGAGCCCGACCAAACGCCTGACCAAAGGCCTGACCGCGGGCCCGAGCGCGACCGAGACGAGCACGGGCGAGCCCGGCAGGCGCGCCCCCGTGACGAGCTGGGCCGGCCGCTGCCCTACGGCAGCAAGGGCGTCGAGCCGGTGTCGGAGGAGCCGCTGCCGCCCGACGAGACCCTGCGCTACGCACGGGACCTGGTCGACGGCGGGCGGCCGTTCTCCGCGCACGAGGTGCTGGAAGCACGCTGGAAGGCCGGACCCGACGAGCAGCGCGACCTGTGGCAGGGGCTGGCGCAGATCTGCGTCGGGCTGACGCACGCCCTGCGCGGCAACCAGGTCGGCGCGCAGCGGCTGGTCGACCGAGGCTGCGCACGGCTGGACGCGTACGCCACCACCGGCGAGCCCGAATTCGGTCTCGACCTGGCCGAGGTGGCACGCTGCGCGCGCGGCAGGGTGGCGCAGCAGCCGGGGCGGGAAACCCAGCCAGGCCAGGCTGGTACCGAGGACGAGCCCCGGTAACCGCCCCGTCCTCACGCCGTCCGCGACGCCACCCAGCGACCCAGCCCGAGCCGCGCGCCGCGCATCATCCACGCGTGGTTGAGCCGCAGCACCGGACGCCCGACGAACCCGACCCAGCGCAGCATCCGCCCGCGCACGACCACCTCCTGCTCGTACACCAGCGCGGTGCCCGCGTGCGTCGGCGTCATCGTCCATCGCGACCAGCCGTCGAGGTCGCCGTCCAGGCGTACCTCGAGAACGTGCGCGTCGGGGTCCTCGCGGGCCCGCTGCGCGCGCAGCCGCAGTGTGTAGGGCAACACGGAGCGGCATCGCACTGCCGCGGTGTCGTCGTCGATCCGCTCCACCGAGCGGAGCTGGGGCCACCAGTGCGGGTAGGCGGCGATGTCGGAGAGCACGTCGAACAGCCGGTCCGCGTCCAGGCCGACCTCCCAGGCCGAGCGGAAGCAGTACGTGCTGGGCATCACCCCTCCATCCTGCCGGACGTGCATAGGCTGACCCCCATGATCGTCGCGTTCAGCATCAGCCCGGGAGTGGCCGACGAGTCCGGCGGAGTCAGCGAGGCGGTCGCCGAGGCGATCCGCGTCGTCCGTGACTCCGGGCTCCCCCACGAGACCAACGCCATGTTCACCAACATCGAAGGCGAGTGGGACGAGGTCATGGCCGTCGTCAAGCAGGCCGTCGACGTCATCGCAGCCAAGTCCCCTCGCGTCGGGCTCGTCCTCAAGGCCGACATCCGGCCGGGTCGCACCGGGCAGCTACAGGCGAAGGTGCAGCGCATCGAGGAGCGTCTGCAGCAATGACCTCCGAGCCGCACGACCGGTCCGCGCTGGAGCAGGCCGCGGCGATCCGCGCCGGTGAGGTCTCGTCGGTCGAGCTGACCGAGCACTACCTGCGACGTGTCGAGCGGCTCGACAGCGAGGTCGGGGCGTTCATCACGGTCACCGCCGAGGAGGCGCTCGAGGCTGCGCGCGCGGCCGACGACACGCTGCGTCAAAATGACGATAAGGCCATGTTGCCCCCGTTCCTCGGCGTGCCCACCGCGATCAAGGACCTCAACCTCACGGCGGGGGTGCGCACGACGATGGGCTCCGCGGCGTTCGAGGACTTCGTTCCCGACACCAGCGACGAGGTCGTGCTCCGTCTCGAGCGCGCCGGTCTGGTCAGCCTCGGCAAGACCAACACCCCCGAGTTCGGCAGCCCCTGCTACACCGAGCCCGCCGTCGCGCCGCCCGCGCGCACGCCGTATGACCTCGACCGCGGCGCGGGCGGGTCCAGCGGCGGCGCCGGCGCGGCCGTGTCCGCGGGCCTGGTGCCGTGGGCGCAGGGATCCGACGGCGGCGGGTCGATCCGGATCCCCGCCAGCGTGTGCGGGCTGGTGGGCCTCAAGCCCAGCCGCGGCCGGGTGACCACGGCACCCATGTACGGCGACCTGATCGGTCTCGGCATCGCCGGGCCGCTGACCCGCACGGTGCGCGACGCCGCCGCCATGCTCGACCTGCTCGCCGGCCCCGCGGTCGGCGACCCCCATCCCTCGCCACCCCCGCCCCCGGCGTCGTCTCCGTCGGAGCCGGGCGACGGGACGTTCCTGTCGTGGTGCGACCGCACCCCGCAGCAGCTGCGGGTGGCCCGGTTCAGCGCGCCCTTGATCGCCGACGTCGACGTCGCGCCGGAGTGCGAGGCCGCCTTCGAACGCACCTCCGCGCTGCTGAGCGACCTCGGTCACGAGGTGGTGGACGTCGACCGTCCGCTGAGCCACGACGCGGTGCCGGTGTTCGAGACCTGCTGGGCGGTGCTGAGCGCGACCTCGGTCGTACCGCCGGACCAGCGTTCGTTGCTTCGTCCGCTGACCCGCTGGCTGGCAGAGCGCGCCGCCGAGATCCCGTCGGTCGACTTCGCGCTCGCCGCCGGGGAGCTGCGGCGGGTGGCCGCCGTGGCGCTGCAGGCACTGGCGCCCTACGACCTGGTGCTCACGCCGACGCTGGCGTCGCTGCCCGCGCCCGTCGGCGCGATACGCGACGACGACGACCCCGCGCAGGACTTCGAGAACCAGAAGCGGTTCACGCCGTACACATCGGCCTGGAACGTCACCGGCATGCCGGCGATCTCGCTACCGCTGCACTGGACAGACGCGGGACTCCCGGTCGGCGTCATGCTCGCCGCGCGGCCGGGTGCGGAGCACGTGCTGCTGTCGGCGGCGGCTCAGGTCGAGGCGGCCGAGCCCTGGCGCGACCACCACCCGCCCTGCTGGTGACGGCTGATGACGACTCGCGACGGCTCGGCCGGTCTTGCTCGGCCGGTCTTGCTCAGCCGGTCTTGCTCAGCCGGTCTTGCGGCGGAAGCCCGGGCCCTTGGTCGGCCCGGCCGTCCCGTGCGACTTGTTGGACCCGTCGCGCTTGGCCGACTTCGCGCTGGCGTGCTGCTGGTCGTGCTTGCGCTCGAGCGCCTCGCGGAACTTCCGGCGTACGTCGTCGTCCTTGGCGTCCGGTTCTGCAGCCACGGAAACCTCCCCGTGTCGTCGGCCGCGCGGGCGGCTGTTCTCCTCAGGCTCGCATGCGGCGGCTCCCTCGCGCCAGAGGGTTTCCGCGAGGGCCCGGCGCGTCGCGAGCGCCGACAGTCGCGTGTCAGGTCTCGATACATCTGGAGCCCAGGCGCTGACACGCGACCAGTGCCGGCCGCGTCCCGGCAGTGCCAGGGCGTCTAGAGCTCTTCCGGCGCGCCCGTCTGCACCGCCACGTGGTCGCACACCCGCATGACGTCCTCGGTCAGCGACACGGCACGCACGCCGTCCTCGATCGTCGGCAGACCGTCCGGGGAGCCGCCCCGCACCGCGGCGTACGCGTCGGCGACGAACGCGTCGAAGCAGTCCAGGTAGCCCTGCGGGTGGCCGGGCGGCACCAGGCTCAGCCGCGCGGCGTCGGGGTCCAGCGTCCCGGGGTCGCGCTCGACGATGCGCGTCCCGTCGCGGCCGCCGACCCACAGCGTGTTGGGCTCCTCCTGCCAGAACACGACCGAGTGCTCCGAGCCGTCGACCTCGAGCCAGAGCCGGTTCTTGCGCCCGGGCGAGACCTGCGACACCACCACCGACCCGAGGGCACCCGAGTCGCCGGTGAGGCTGACCACGACCGCGTCCTCGGTCGGCCGTCCGGCCACGAACGTGCGCCGCTGCGCGGCGTGCACCCGCAGTCGCTCGCCGGTGACGAACTCCGCGAGGTCGCACCAGTGCGAGCCGATGTCGGCGAACGCGCGCGAGCGGCCGCCCTGTACGTCGTCGACGCGCCAGTTGGTGTCCTCGTCGCGCGTCAGCCAGTCCTGGAGGTACGTGCCGTGCACCAGGCGGACCGTGCCCACCTCGCCGTTGCGCACCATGGCGCGGGCCTGGCGGGCCATGGCGTGGTAGCGGTACACGAACGGCACGGCGACGACCCGCCCGGCCGAGTCCGCCCGGTCGCGTACTGCCCTGGCCTCGGCCAGCGACGTGGCGACCGGCTTCTCGCAGACCACGTGCAGCCCGTTGTCGAGAGCTGCGGTCGTCAGCGCCGCGTGCGTGTCGTTGGGCGTGCACACGTGTACGACGTCGAGGCTGGTGTCGGCGACCACGTCCTCGGCCGTGGCGTAGCCCGTGGACACGCCGAGCCGCTGCGCCTCGGCCTCCGACCGTTGCGGCGTCGAGGCCGCCACGCCGACCACCTCGGCCCCGGTCAGGCGTGCGGACCGGACGTGCACACCCCCGATGAAGCCGGTCCCGATGACCGCGACTCGGAGTCTGTCGCTACTGCTCATGCTGTGGCTCCCGGTGCTGGCGATCGGCCCGTCGGCCGACTGGTCCCGCGTGGAACACTAGGGGCCATGTCCACGCCGCAGCATCAGTTCACGCCGAACCCGATGTACGTCCCGAAGTTCTACGTGCGGCAGCGGATCACGCTGATGGTGAACCAGTACGAGGTCTACCCGGCCAACCCCGACGGCAGTGAGGGACCGCTGCTGGCGTTCGCGCAGCAGAAGCGGATGGCGTTCAAGGAAGAGGTCACCTTCTTCACCGACCAGGCCAAGTCGCGCCCGGTGTTCTCGTTCAAGGCGCGCAAGCGGCTCGACCTCGGCTCGGGCTACGACGTGTTCGACGAGGTCGGACGGCCACTCGGGCACTTCCGCAAGGAGTTCGGGGCCAGCCTGCTGCGCTCGACCTGGGCTCTGTCCGGGCCCGGCCTGGAGGCGGGCGGAACCGAGCGCAACCTCTTCGTCGCGCTGCTGCGCCGGATCTGGGACTTCATCCCGTTCCTGGGTGAGGTGTGGATCCCGTTCATCTTCCACTTCGACTTCACCGACCGGGCCACCGGAGCGCCGGTGATGTCCAGCGAGCGCAAGCCGTCGATCCGCGACAGCTACATCGTGGACGTCCCCGACGAGCGGCTCGACTTCCGGCTGGCCGCCTCGATGGCGGTCGCTCTCGACGCGCTGCAGAGCCGCTGAGCGCCGGAGCCCAGCCGACCGGGCGCGCGGCTGAGCACGGCAGGCTGCCCACGTGCCGAATAGCACACCTGAAATTACTTACCCAAACCAATGCAAAACGGCACACTCAACGTGTGCCGCTGCAGCGCTGGATGTTCGTCGAGAAGGTCGCCGGGTGAAGGAGCCCGTGCGTCGCCGCTGCGCCGTGGTCGCCGCGGTCCTCGCCGCCGCCACCGGCGCCGGGGCGGTCAGCGGCTGCGACCCCTACGCCGCCCCGCCAAAGGACGTCGTGACACTGTCGGTCTCCTCGCTGCACAACCCGTACTTCCGCGCGCTGCGCACCGGCGCGCGGCAGGCCGCGGACGCCTCCGGCGTACGGCTGGAGGTCGTGGGCGCGGGCAACAGCCTGGACCGGCAGGCGAAGCAGGTACGCAAGGCCGTCAGGCACGGCAGCGACGCCGTCCTGGTCAACCCGGTCGACTCACTGACCGCCGACACCGCCCTGCGGCCCGTGCTGCACACGAAGGTGCCGGTGGTCGCCGTGGACCGCAGCCTGCCGGGCGCCGACGTGGAGAGCACCGTGGTCTCCGACGACGCCGACGGGGGCATGCAGGCCGCGGAGGCCGTGGCCGAGGCGGTGGACGGCCCCGGGCAGGTGATCCACCTGCAGGGCGTGCCGAACACCTCGTCGAGCATGAACCGGGGCCGCGGCTTCGAGAAGGCGATCGGCTACCACGACGAGCTCGACGTCGTCGCCGAGCAGCCGGCGTACTACGACCGCGGGTCGGCCCGCGAGGTCACCTCGCAGCTGCTGAGGGCATACCCCCACGTCAAGGCGATCTTCGCCGAGAACGACGAGATGGCGCTCGGGGCGATCGACGCCCTCGGCGACCGGGCCGGCACCGACGTGCAGGTGGTCGGGTACGACGGCATCCCGCAGGCCCTGCGTGCGATCCAGTCCGGGCGGATGTACGCGACGGTCGCCCAGGCGCCCGAGCAGATCGGCCGGACCGCGGTCGAGCAGGCGGTGTCGGCCATCGACGGCGGGCTGGTGGCGCCGCACGTCCCCGTTGGCGTGCAGCTGGTGACCGGTGGCAACGTCAACGACTTTCTCTACTAGGCCCTCCACGTGGTCGCGGGCCAACGGCCCCGGTCAGGCCGGTTTCAGCGGGTCGTGGCCGATCGTCATCAGCCGGTGCCGCCAGTGCGCCTCCCCCGCGGTCGGCTCGAGGTCGTCCCGCCGCTCGGCGAGCACGCGGTCGACCACGTTGCGCATCACCCGCGCGTCCTCGTCGCTGATGTCGGTGCGGCGCTTGCCGAGGATGTGGAGTACGTGCCGTCCCGTCTCGGTACCCGACTGCTCGGGCAGGGTCTCGGTATCGGGGTCGGCCGACCGGGTGCGCAGCCACTCGTCCAGCTCGCGTGAGGTCATGTTCACCACGCGGTGAAAGTCGGTCCACAGCTCGTCGCTCACGGCCGTCTCGGCCACGTCCATCACCTCCGTATCGCTCACTGGTCGGCTACCCCGACATCGGTGCCGCTAACTCCGGTGCCGCCGGCCTCCGCGCCTCTGCCGGACCTGCCACCGAACCCCTCGCCGGTCCCCCACGGATGGAACGACGTGCGCGTCAACGGCGGGTGCAGCAGCTCTGCCCGGCCGCGCCGGTACAGCTGCGCCGGCCGACCGCCGCGCCTGGTCACGTGCTCGCCGGTCTCGACCACGAACCCGTCAGCGCCGGTGACCTTCCGGTGGAAGTTGCCGGGATCGAGCCGGCGACCCCACACGACCTCGTAGACCCGGCGCAGGTCGGCGATGGTGAACTCCTCACCGCAGAACGCGGTGCCGATGGTGGAGTACTCCAGCTTCGCCTGCGCGCGCTCGACGCCGTCCTGCATAATCCGGCGGTGGTCGAAGGCCATTGGCTGCCCGCGCAGCAGCTCGTCTACCGGGACCCACCGCGCCGGGGCGTCCGCGCCCGCCGCCGGCTCCGGCGCGTCTGGGGCGACCGCCAGCCACGCCACGCTCACTGTAGGTGACCGCGGGTCACGACCGGGCTCGCCGTACGACGCGAGCTGCTCCAGGTGCACCTCGTCCGCGCCCGTCGCCGCCAGCGCGGCCAGCTCTCGCCGGGCAGCGAGGTGCAGGGTCTCCTCGACGCGGACGAAACCGCTGGGCAACGCCGCGAAGCCGGCGTACGGCTCGACCGGGCGGCGTGTCACCAGCGCGCAGAGCCGTTCCTCGCGGATGGTCAGCACCACGAGGTCCACGGTCACCGCGAACCGCGCGTGGTCGCTGAGATCGGCCATGTCGACGACCCTACGAAACGTGGCGACTGGCGTAGTATTGGCCCGGTCCAGGGCTCTGGAGACCGGTATGCGCGGCACGTTCGTGGGGAACAGCACAGCGTCCCGGGGACACTTGGAGCACATAGCGATGCTCTACCAAGGTGTCCGCGAGTACGTCGAAGGCATCCTGGGCTTTCTCCAGGAGGGCGGCGACTTTCCTGCCCTGGTCGCGGTGCCCGGCCCGCACGCGGACCTGCTCCGGCGGCACATGAGCGGTCTCTCCGACCGGACCCAGTTCGTCGACATGCACCTGCTCGGCCGCAACCCCCGCCGGATCATCCCCGCGATCCGGGAGTTCCTCGAGGGCCACCCGGACCGTCACGTGGACTTCGTCGGCGAGCCGATCTGGCCCGGCCGCACCGCCGCCGAGGTGGCCGAGGCGACCCAGCACGAGTCGCTGCTGAACCTTGCGTTCGGCGAGACATCCATGTCGATCCTTTGCCCGTACGACGTCGAGCGGCTCGACCCCTCGGTCCTCGACGACTCCCTCCGGACCCATCCGGTGGTCATCGAGCGCGGCGAGCGGCGCGACAGCGCGCAGTACACCGATCCGGCCACGTTGTGCGAGCCCGGACGGTGGCCGCTTCCACCACCGCCCTGGGGCGCCCGGGTGCTCGCGTTCGACGCCCGGCACCTCGTCCGGGTCCGGCACGTCGTACAACGCCGTGCCGCTGAGGCCGGGCTCGCCCACGAGCCGATGCACGACCTGCTGCTGGCGATCAACGAGGCGGCCACCAACACCGTGCGACACGGTCCGGGCCGCGGGATCCTGCGGCTGTGGCAGGAGCCGGGTTCGCTGGTGTGCGAGATCCGCGACCGGGGCCGCATCGACGACCCGCTGGCCGACCGCTACTTTCCCGACGACGAGGCGGAGGGCGGCTGGGGCCTGCTGCTGGTCAACCAGCTGTGCGACCTGGTCGAGCTGCGCTCCGACGCAGGTGGGACGACCCTGCGGATGCACATGTCGCTGTGAGCCGGTCCGCTCGCCGAAAACCACCCCCATCGGCTGGGGGCGCGGCGTATTCTTGCGCCCGACGGAGGAGAGCCGCCGCAGGAGCGGCGAGCACCCTCCGACTGAGTCTGGGGGGCTTCATGCGAGGACGGTTCTGGGCCGCTGCGGTGAGCGGGTTGCTCATGCTCTCACTGCTGGGATGCGGGAACGCCTCGACCGTGCGCACGGCGACCCCCGCCAAGCCGGCTACCGGCGTCTGCGACGGGGTGGCGAAGTGTCACGTCGTAGCAAACACCGATGTCGACGGCGACGGCGTCCGAGACCAGGTCGGCTTCGTGGTCCAGACCAAGCGACACGTGGTCGTCTACGTCAAGGCCGCCACCGGGCAACGGGTCAAGCGCGACATGAACGTGCTGTGGTTCCCGCGCGGTGAGTTCTACGGCGCCGCACCGGTCGACGGGCAGCCCGGGTCCGAGCTCGTCGTCGGCAGCACGATGGGCGCGCACACCCTGTGGTTCACCACACTGACCATGCGGAACGGGCGGCTGGTCCGGCTCGACCCGCCCGGCCATGGCAAGGAGTGGATGATCGACGGTGCGTTCTCGTTCTTCGCCGGCGTGGTCCGGAGCGTCGAGAACGGCACCGTGGTGGTCACCCTGCGGCAGGCCGCCCGCAACGGGGTGCGTCCGACCTTCACCGGCTCCGACCGCACCTTCGCCTGGAACGGCAACGGGTGGCAGCACCGGTCGACGACCCGGACCCACTACGCGAACGACAAGGCCGCCGACGTGGTCGGCGGCTGGCACGTGGCAGGGCTGCGGCGCTTTCCCGAGTTCTGATCGGCTCTCGCGAGTACCGTCTGTGGTGTGAGGGGCGACCGAGTCGAGATCGTCGTCGACGCCGGAGAGGGCATCCGGGTCTACGAGATCACCGCGACCCGCGCCGGCCGACGGGTCGAGGTGACTACCGGCCGCGGCCTGGTGGAGGTGGCCGAGGTGACCCGCGGCGGCAGCACCGTACGCTCCGCCCGGTTCATGGCATCCCGCGTCGTCGCGCTGGTCGAGCATCCCGCCGGAGAGGCGCCGGCGCGGATCTTCCCCGGTGTCGACGAGCCGCATCGCGGGTGAAGCGCGAGCAAGGCATCCAGCGACAATGCGCGCCGTGGACAAGTGCGTTCCGCAGAACACACTTATCCACGACGCCCGGGGTTCCGCGGAACCGCGGGCGTCGTGGACCGAAGGTCAGACCTGGGGCTTGACCGGCAGCGCACGGTCCTGGATCGACGCCTTGGCCGCCTCGACCGCCGCCTCCCACGCTCCCGTCGCCGAGTCGAACTCGCCGGTGATCCGGTCACTCTCGTCAGAGAAAGTCTGCCAACCCGCCGTGTTCCGGTAGTAGCAGGTCGAGGTGCACCACTGCGCGTCGAGGAGACCGCTGTACGCGGAGTCCATTGCCGAGACGGCGTCGTCGATGACGTCGAGCAGGCGGTCGTGCTCGGACTGGACCTCGCCGGGGACGGTTAAGGCATCCATGGCGTCTCGGACGTCCATGCGGTCGAGCGAGCCCTGGCTGAACTCGTCGTAGGCCTCGTTGTAGGTGACGAACGAGCCGGGGTCCTCGATCCGGTCCACGAAGTCGCTGGTCTCACCGCGCAGGTCGTCGTACGCCTCCAGTTCGGCACGCATGCCCGCCGCGTAGTCGTCGAGTGCGTTCAGGTCGTCAGTGCGTTGTTGCACGGCCGCGTCGTAGCTGGCTTGCCACTCCGCCAGCGTCTCCTCGGCATGCCGCACCAGCCGGTCGAGCACCCGCACCGCCTTGTCGCCGGCAGCGGACCCCACCAGCCCGTCGTCCTCGGCTGACAGGCTCGACAGAGCCGTCTCCAGTGGCGCCTGCGTCCGGGACCAGACCCCGAGGTTGTCGCCGTTGAGGGCTGACAGCGCCGCGAGCTGCTCGATCACGTCGGTCGCGGCGGCCAGCCGCTTCCCCTCCGGGCTGGTGCTGTCCACGCCCGCCCGCGCCGCGCCCAGGGTCGCGGCCGTATCGGCCGCGTCCGCGGCGACGGCGCGAACGTCGGCCGTGTGGCGGGCGTCGGCCACCTGCGCCAGCAGCTCGTCGGTGGCGTCGGAGGCCATGCCGGCGACAGCCTCGCCCACGTACTGCTCGACGTGGTGTACCGCGGCAGCGCTTCCGGGCATGGCGGCGACCGAAGTAGCCTCGACGGCCTTCAACTCCGCACGGGCGCGCGTCTCCTCACGCTCGGCCTTGACCAGGGCCGCGTGCAGATCCCCCCACTGCTCCAGGGACTGCTCGTCGAGATCTGAGAGAGCCGCTGTTGCCTCGGCCACCGCGACCTCGGCGCCGACGACATCGGTTGCGCGGGTGGCCAGGTCGCCCGAGCGCCCCTGGAGGTCGGAGAACCGCCCACGCAAACGAGGAAGTGAACGCTGTGCCTGCGCGGCCGCGCTGTGCAGGTCGGAGAAGTCGTCGACCGAGGTCAACGACGCGACGACAGGGCGGTACGTTCCGGCTGCCGCATCCAGCGCCTGGTGAACCGGGCGGTCACGCAGGAAGCTGGCCCCGGCCATGCCGCCCCAGCCGAACAATGGCGCTGCCACCGCAACCGCGGCTACGACGGCCCAGCGAGAACGCATTGCTCTGCCTGACACCACGGGCTCGTACGGCGATGGCGCGCCGGAATCCGCCCAGTGGTCATACGACACGGGTTCCCAGATCGCCGTCTGCTCGTCACCGACCGCTTCCGCCGTATCAGCCGGCCCGAGGACCACGGTTTCCTCGTTCGCGTCAGCTGACGGCGTTGAGGACAGGTCCTCGTGCGCGCGACCGCAATCCGCGCAGTAAGGCGCGACCCCATGCCGCGCAGCACCACACCAGGTGCAGAAGGCCGGTAGCCGGTCATGCGGCTGCCCAGAGAATGTCATGTGGTTGCTCCCCCCGAAGCGCAACGACGTCCGCCCATGGAAACACCGCGAGCACGGGCGCCGTGCTGGATTGTCGACATTTTCCGTGGCCGACGCGTTAATTGACCTTGCTTCTCAAGCCGATCACCGACGCTGTCCCACAGTCGGTAACCGCCCGGTGACAGCGCGCGCTGGACCCCCGGACCGTGTCACCGGACGTAATGGACCTGCTGCGCTGCGTCGTGAGTCGCGGGGGTCGCCGTGGCCGATGCCCAAGGGCTCCGGCTCACCGGGGCGACGCCTGCTGACCCCGGGCCAGGGGGTGGGACGGGCCGGTCGGACTGCCTGCATTCCGGCCGGCCCGATTGGCCCGAGCCTTGTCTCGGCGCGGCGCGTGTCTCAGTACGTGTCGATGCCCAGCTTGACCGCGAGCGCCAGCCCGGCGAGGCCGATCAGCACCCGCAGCACGCCCGCCGGTGAGTGTCGTACGAGCACCGGACCGAGCCGGCCGCCGACGAGGCACCCGATGCCCAGTGGGATGACGGCGGCCCACTCCACCGGTCCCGCGAACACGAAGGTCAGTGCGGCGACGCCGTTGGCGAGGGCGAGCACGGCGTTCTTCAGTGCGTTGCTGCGCGCCAGGATGTCGCCGGTCGCGGCGATCAGCAGGGCCAGGATCACGACGCCGGCCGCGGCCCCGAAGTAGCCGCCGTACACGGCCGCGAGGAAGATGCCGACGAGCAGTGCGGGGCTGTCACCTCCGTGGTGCATCTGCTGCATGAACTGGGGGCGCGGCTGCACCAGGATCACCAACGAGGCGGCGCCGATCAGCACCGGCACCATTGCGGCGAAGGTGTCGGGAGGTGTGAGCAACAACAGCGCGCCACCGACCACGCCGCCGGACAGCGCGACCAGGCCGAGCCGCCGCAGCCGCTCCTTCTGCCCCCGCAGCTCCGGACGCGAACCGAGGGCGGCACCGACTCCGCTGCCGACGAGCGCCACCGTGTTCGTCACGTTGGCCGGTACGGGAGGGAGGCCGACCGCAAGCAGCGCTGGGTAGCTGACCAGGGACGCGAGCCCCGCGGCACTGCCCGCGATGCCGGCGCCGATCCCGGCGAGCGCCAGCCAGGCGAGTTCGGGGAGGGGCACCGCCCAACTCTGTCAGGCGGTGCCCCTTCGCGTGGTGCCGGGTGAGCCCGCTACTGGGTGATCAGCGTGGCCCCGTAGGCGCTCAGCGCCTCACCGACCGGCTGGTAGTAGCTGACGTTGGGCTGGCCGACCTTCTCGCCGCACACCAGCCGCCCGCCGGAGGAGTACAGCGACCCGCCGCTGGACAGCCCCTGGGCGTAGTTGCCGCTCATGTTCGAACCACCGCTGTCGCCCTGCTCGACGCACGCGCTGTGCCGCACCAGGCCGGACACGATGTCGCCACCGCCGTAGTTGACCGTCTGGTTGTAGGCCTGGATGGTGCCGCAGGTCCAGCCCGTCGTACGGCCGCTCTTGCACAGCGACGACCCGACCGGCGCACTGCTGTAGCCGGACACCACGCGGGCGTACCCGTTGTACATGTCCACCGCGCCCTGTGGGTTCCAGTACGCCGGGTCGTTGATGTTGACCGAGGCGTAGTCGTTGCCCGGGAAGCTGTAGCCGCGGGTCGAGCCGATCGTCACCCCGTTGCGGGAGAACGTCGGGTAGCCCTCGCCGCAGTGCCCGGCGGTGAGCAGGATGTACGCACCGGACGAGGTGCGGGCGTTGAAGCCGTTGGAGCAGATGTAGCCGTTGCTCATCTCTACCTGCTGGCCGCCGTACAGGTACGCCGCGGGCACGGTCTCGGCCGTGCTTCGCTCGATCGTCACGCGGTCGCCGTACGAGCGCGCCTTGTGCAGGAACGCACGGGTCTGCTGGCTGTCCGCGCCTGCCGTCGTCGTGACGACAACGCTGTTGTCGCGGACATCGACGTACCAGCCCTGGACCGCGCCTGCGCCGTGCTGCCGCGAGAACCTGTCGAGCTGCTGGTGCACCGAGCCTAGGTCACGCGACGAGTACGACACGCGCTGCGGCTGCGCGTCCGTCGAACGCACCTGCCTGGCCGAGGCGGCGTCGGTGACCGTGACGACCAGTGAACCGGTGCGGCCGATGTAGGCCCCGCCGGTATGGCGGGTCCCGATCCGGCGGGTGAGCGCGTCGGAGAGCCGGTCGAGGCTGCGCTCGTTGTCGAGTCGCTGCTGCGCCGTGGCCGTGCTGATGCCGTACTCGCGCGCAAGCGCAGCCGCGGCACCGGCCTGACCGGCGTCGGCGGAGGTGTCGAGGCGTGCGGCGTCGGGCCGCGCGCTCGCCGTGGTGGTCGACCCGAGCACCAGCGCGGCTGTCGCCGTCGCTGCCCCGAGGCCGATCACGGCCCGCCGTGCCCTGGGTCGCGCGATGGATGGTTCAGACATGGTGTCCCCTCTGATCTCAACCGGTGCCCCTGGGATCCCCAGGGACTGCCCGCGATGTCGAGCACACGCAAAGTAATCAGATAGTCACAAAGGGTCAATAGGTGACATTCCGGCGAATGCCTGATATGCGCCGACGCCGGTGGCAGTCGGGAGGGCCGGACTACGAGATGTGCACCGGATGCGCGACGACGGCGTTGTAGAGGTAGCCGCCGTCGTTCCAGGGCACATCGTCGGGCTGCTCGTGGCCCTGGTCGTCGGTCGCGCGCACCCGGACGAAGTACTCCCCCGGCCGGTCGACGTCCCAGACGAAGTCCCAGCGCACCCAGGCGCCCGCGATGTTCGGCGAGCGCAGGCTCGCGTCGTGCCACGACGCACCGCAGTCGACGCTGTAGCGGACGTGGGTGACCCGGCCCTCACCGGACCAGGCACGACCGCGGATGGTGTGCCTGCCGACGGCGAGTCGCGCGGGCCAGGGCAGCTCCACGGCGCTCGCGACCGGAAGGGTGGTGATCACGTGCCCGCGTGCGGGCGGCTCCTTGGCGTACTCGCTCCCGATGAGCACGTACTTGTCGGTCGACCACTGCGAGTGCAGCGGGACCTCCGACACCTCGACCCGGCCGAGCCACTTGATGCTGGCGACCCCGGCCCAGCCCGGCACGACCAACCGCACGGGGTAGCCGTGGTCGGGTGGCAGCGGGGCGCCGTTCATGCCGAACGCGACGATCGTGTCGTCGGCGAGCGCCTTGGTGATCGGCAGGGGCCGTCGGCCGCGGCACTCGTCGAGCCCCTCCGGCATCGCGCACACCGCGCAGTGCCGAAGCCCTGCACGCTCGAGCAGGACCCGCAGGGGCACGCCGGTCCACTCCGCGACGCCGATCGCGCCGAGCCGCCACTGGGCGCCGTCCGGTTGCCGGCATTCCCGGTCGGCATAGAAGGCGCGGCCGTTGCCGGCGCACTCGACGGCGCGGACGATCGAGGTGACCTCGGGTGTGGCGAGCAGGTCGTCGTAGGTCAGCGTGAGGGGTCTCTCGACCCCGGAGCCCTCGATGCGCAGCGTCCACGTCGCCGCGTCGATGCAGGGCGTGGGCGCGTGGCTGCGCACGTAGAAGCGGTCGTTGCCGACGACGTAGCCGAGCGGCGCCATCACCGACCACCGGGTCTCGTACTCGGTGCCGCTGGGATGGCTGACGAAAAGGTCGTCCGGCGTGGGCTTCACGACCTTGCGGGCAAGCCCGGGCACGTCCACCACCTCCGGCTGCCCCACGGCAGATGCTACGCGGGTCGCGGCCGTCGCACGACCGCGCAGACGGCCTGCGGGAGGGCCAGTCGGGACTGTCAGTGGCGTCAGTGCTCTGCGCGCAGGGCTTCGGTCGCCGGGACGTCGACGCGGTAGGTCTCGGGCGGTCGTACGACGGCGTCCGGCGGTCCGGTGTACTCGACGACCACGCCGTAGCGCTCGCGCGCCGCCTCTGGACTGACGTATCCGTTGACCACATCGGCGAGCACCCGCTCGACCGGACGCGCACGCGCGTCGCCGTACCCACCTCCGCCCGGAAAGCTCAGCCGCACGGCGTCGTCGGCGCTCAGCCGCACCAGCTGCTTGCGGGGCAGCCGCTCCTCCGTGGCGACGGCGACGAAGTCGCCCGTCCACCCCTCGCACCCGCCGGCGGCCCCCGGTGCGGGGTTGAGCACGCGGTCGATGTTGGCGTTGACCGTCCAGGCGGCGCGCGCTCGACTGGCCATCTCGACGACCTGGCCGAGCCCGCCGCGGTGCAGTCCGGGGCCGCCGGAGTCGGTGCGGATGCGGCGGCAGTGCTGTACCAGGGGGGTGAGCGTCTCGAGCACCTCGGTCGGAGCGGCGCGCACGCCGGTGGGGAACCCGGTCGTGGTGAGCCCGTCCTTGGTCGGGCGGCCGCCCGACCCGCCGGCGCCGAAGGCGGTCAGGGTGAACGGCCTGTCATCATCTCCCGCACCGCGCCAGACCGTCATCCACAGCGCGTCCGCGCTGGCCGCGGGCAGTCCCGCGTCGACGGCCGGTCGCAGCGCCTCGAAGACAAGACTCGGCAGGAAGTGGCCCACCAGGTGGCGGGAGGCCACCGGTGCGGGGTCCACGCAGTTGAGCACCGACCCGACCGGCGCGGTCACCTCGACCGGCCGGAAGGAGCCCGCGTTGTGCGGCACCTCGGGTGCGAGAGCCGCCTTCACCGCGAACGACGTGTAGGCCCGGGTGTAGTTGAGCACGACGTTGACGCCGTACGCGGACTGCGGCGACGAGCCAGAGTAGTCCACGTTCATGGCGTCGCCCTTGATCGTCACCGTGACATGAAGGTCGAGAGTCTCGTCGCCGAAGCCGTCCGCGCGCATGTGTGCGGAGTACTCGCCGTCGGCCACGGAGCTCAGCGCGGTGCGCAGCGCGTCCTCCGACCGGTTCATCACCTCCGCCGCCACGGCGTCGATCTCGGCGAGGTCGAACTCGTCCATCAGGCGAAGGAGGCTGCGCGCGCCGACCTGGTTGCCGGCGACCTGGGCGTAGATGTCTCCCATGGTCTCGTCCGGCGTGCGCACGTTGGTGCGGATCAGCGTCTCGAGCACTGGGTCGGGGACGCCGGCGTGCAGCAGCTTGAGGATCGGCAACCGCAGGCCCTCCTCGAAGACCTCGGTGGCCGCGGCGGAGAGGATCCGGCCGCCGATGTCGGGTGAGTGGCAGCAGCTGGCGAACCAGGCGACCACGCGGCCGCCGCGGAAGACTGGCGTGGCCACGGTGATGTCGTTGATCTGACCCGCGGTCATCCAGGGGTCGTTGGTGATGAGCACATCGCCTTCGGCCAGGTCGTCCGGCGGGGATGCCGACACGATGTGCTGCATTCCGGTCGCCATCGCGTTGATGTGACCGGGCGTGCCGCCCGTGGACTGGCCGATCATCCGGCCCTGGGAGTCGAACACCGCGCAGGCCAGGTCGAGGCACTCGCGGACCACCGGGCTGAACGCGGTGTTGACCAGTGCCGTCTGCTGCTCGCTGAGCAGCGAGTGCAGCCGGTTGGCCACCAGCCCCACCACGATCGGGTCGACTCCGGGCTCGAGGGTCTGCTCGCGTCCGCTCACGACGCACCGCCCTCGGGCCGCAGCCGTACGACGATGCTGCCGTCCTTGCCCACGGTGCCGGTCATACCTGGTGCGAGCACGAGCGTGGACTCGTCCTCCTCGACCAGCGCGGGGCCGTGGACCTTGGCGTCCGGCGGCAGCCGGTACCGGTCGTACACGGGGGTCTGCACGTACCCGTCCTCCTGCGGGAAGTACGCCGCCCGCTCTCCTACGCTGCTGACGGAGTGCGCGTCGGGCGGCGAGAGCCGCAGCCGGGCGTCTGGCTCGGGCCCGCGAGCGGTGACGCGCCAGCTGATGATCTCGGCATCGACGTGCCGCGGGGCCACGGCGCCGAAGCGCTCGCGGTACTGGTCGGCGAAGGCCTGCTGCACGCTGGCCTGCCAGCCGTCGCCGGGTTCGGGCACCGGCACCTCGATCTCGTTGCCCTGCCCGACGAAGCGCATCTCCAGGCTTCGGCTGAACACGATGTCGCCGGCGGCGACACCTGACTCGCGCAGCACCTGCCCGCCCTGCTCCGCAAGGTTCTGCAGCACCGTGGCCGCGTCCTGCGTCGTGACCGCGCCGAGCTCGGTGTGCCAGGAGTGCACGAAGTCGATCGACAGCGGCGCCGCGAGGAAGCCCAGCGCGCTGAGCACCCCTGCGGCCGGGGGTACGACGACGGTGTCGGAGCCGAGCGCCTGCGCGACACCGGGTCCGTGCACCGGACCGTTGCCGCCGAACACCAGCATCGGCAGCCGTGCCGGGTCCTGGCCCCGCTCGACCGCGTGCACGCGTGCCGCGTTGGCCATGTTCTCGTTGACGGTCGCGTGGACGCCCCAGGCCGCCTGGGGCACCGAGATCGCCATCGGCTGGGCGACCTGCGTGCGGATGGCGTCGGCGGCCGCGTCCACGTCGAGGCTCATCCGGCCGCCGAGGAAGCGGTCGGGGTCGAGGTAGCCGAGCACCACGTCGGCGTCGGTGACCGTGCAGGCAGTGCCGCCGCGGCCATAGCTGACCGGGCCCGGCTCCGAGCCGGCGGAGTCCGGTCCGACGCTGACCAGCCCGAGCGCGTCGACCCGGGCGATCGACCCGCCCCCGGCGCCGATCTCGATCATGTCGATGACCGGGGCGCGCACCGGGAGTCCGGAGCCGGCGCGGAGACGGTAGACGCGGTCGACCTCGAACGCGTGCGTGACCAGCGGACGGCCGTCCTCGATGATGCAGACCTTCGCGGTGGTGCCGCCCATGTCGAACGAGAGCTGGTCGTCCCGCCCGGCGGCGCGGCCGAACGCGACCGCGCCGAGCGCGCCACCGGCGGGTCCCGACTCGAGCATCCGGATCGGGAACCGGCGGGCCGTCTCGATGGTCGCCACTCCCCCGTTCGACAGCATGATGCGGGGCTCCGGACCAAGGCCGACCCGTCGCAGCCGCCGCTGCAGGTCGGCCAGGTAGTCCTCCACCAGCGCCTGCACGTAGACGTTGGCCAGCGTGGTCGACGCCCGCTCGTACTCGCGGATCTCGGGGTTGACCTCGCTGGAAAGCGCGACCCGCAGCTGCGGCGCCGTCTCCTGGATGACCTCGCGCGCCTCACGCTCGTGTGCGGGGTTGGTGTGGCTGTGCAGGAAGCAGACCGCGACCGCCTCGACACCGGCATCCGCGAGCTCTCGGGCCAGCGTCGCGACCCGCCTGCGGTCGAGGGGTACGGCCACGCTGCCGTCGGCGTACATCCGCTCGGTGACGTCGAACCGCAGCCACCGCGGCACCAGCGGGCGCGGCAGCTCGAGGTCGAGGTCGTAGAGCTCGTACCGGTGCTCGCGGCCCATCTCGACGACGTCCCGGAAGCCTGCCGTCGTGATCAGGGCGGTGCGGGAGCCGGTGCGCTCGATCAGCGCGTTGGTCACCAGCGTGGTGCCGTGCACCACGCTGCTGATCGCGGCGGGGTCGAGCCGGTGGGTGGACAGCGTCTCCTGCAGCACCGCCTCCACCCCGGCAGCCGGCTCGGTGTGGGTGGTCAGCGTCTTGCCGACCGCCACGATGCCGTCGGCGCCGAGCACGCACACGTCGGTGAAAGTACCCCCGATGTCGACGCCGAGCCGCAGGTCTCGCCGTTCGTGCACGCGGACCTCCTCGCTGGGTGCTCTCGTAGGGCTCGTTCGCTGGAGCCTTCCCGACGCCGTACTTCGACAGTACGAAAAATCTGCCGATCCATCACAATGGTGGCGATGACCGACCCAGTAGACCAGCACTTCCTCGACAGCCTGGAGTCGCTGCCCCGCGACGAGCCACGCGGGGCGCCGCGGGGTGACATGTCCCCGGAGCGGCTGCTGGAGCTGTTCGACTCCCAGCTCGGCAGCCGGCACCTCGACCTCGCCGCGCGGCACCTGCAGGCCCAGGGCAGGGGCTTCTACACGATCGGCTCGTCCGGGCACGAGGGCAACGCCGCGGTCGCGGCCGCGCTGCGGCCCACCGACCCCGCGCTGCTGCACTACCGGTCGGGCGCGTTCTACCTGGAGCGCGCCCGGCAGGTGCCGGGTCAGGAGCCGTTGCGCGACGTGCTCCTGGGCCTGGTCGCGGCCGCCGAGGAGCCGATCTCCGGCGGCCGGCACAAGGTCTTCGGACGCCAGGAGCTGGCGATCATCCCGCAGACCTCGACGATCGCCTCGCACATGCCGCGCGCGGTCGGCGTGGCGTGGTCGGTGAGCCGCGCGCGCAAAGTGGGCGTGCCGGTGCTGTGGCCGGAGGACGCGGTGGTCGTGTGCAGCTTCGGAGACGCCTCGGCCAACCACTCCACCGCGCTCGGCGCGATCAACGCGGCCACGCACTCGGCCTACATCGGTCTGCCGATGCCGCTGCTGTTCGTGTGCGAGGACAACGGGATCGGGATCAGCGTGCGTACGCCGGGCGGGTGGGTCGCGAACCGGTTCGGTGACCAGGACGGACTGGAGTACTTCGCCGCCGACGGCTGTGACCTGGTCGAGGCGATGGAGGTGTCCGCACGGGCGGCCGACTGGGTCCGGCGGCACCGCCGGCCCGCGTTCCTGCACCTGCGCACGGTGCGGCTGATGGGACATGCCGGGTCCGACGTGGAGAGCGCCTACCGCCGTGCCGGCGACATCGCCTCCGACCTGCGCCGCGACCCGGTGCTGACCACCGCACGCCTGCTGGTCGACAACGGCGTCCTCAGCGTCGCGGAGGTGAGGGACCGCTACGAGGCCAAGCGGGCGGAGGTGCTCGACCTCGCGGCGAAGGTCGCGGAGTCACCGCGGCTGGCCTCGGCCGAGGAGGTGATGCGGCCGCTGCAGGTGGGTGCTCGCGTCACGGAGGCTTATCCGTCCGGGGAGTCGTCCGGTGTGTCGTCCCTGGCCCCGGCGGGCGCGGAGGACGGGGAGCCGCTGACCGTGGCGCAGTCGGTCAACCGCGCGCTCGCCGACATCCTGCGGCGGCGGCCGGAGGCACTCGTGTTCGGTGAGGACGTGGCCCGCAAGGGCGGCGTGTACGGCGTGACACGGGGCCTGATGAAGCAGTTCGGGCCCGCGCGGGTGTTCGACACGTTGCTTGACGAGCAGTCGATCCTCGGGCTGGCGCTGGGTGCGGGGTTGTCGGGGATGCTGCCGGTCCCGGAGATCCAGTACCTCGCGTACGTGCACAACGCGGCGGACCAGATCCGTGGCGAGGCCGCGACCCTGCGATTCTTCTCCAACGACCAGTACCGCAACCCGATGGTCGTGCGGATCGCGTCGTACGCGTACCAGAAGGGCTTCGGCGGGCACTTCCACAACGACAACGCGGTCGCGGCGCTGCGAGACATCCCCGGTGTGGTGGTCGCGTCACCTTCTCGTCCCGACGACGCGGCCGCGATGCTGCGCTGCTGCGCGGCCGAGGCCGCGGGGTCTGGTCGCGTGTGCATGTTCCTCGAGCCGATCGCGCTGTACCACACGCGCGACCTGCACGCCGACGGCGACGAAGCGTGGCTGGCGCCGTACCCCGGTGACGCAACGGCCGAGTCCGAGTGCGCGGTCGGAAGGGGACGTACCTACGGCGAGGGTGGCGACCTGACCATCGTCACGTTCGCCAACGGGGTACGGATGAGCCTGCGGGTGGCCGAACGTCTCCGGTCGTCGGGTGTCGACGCGCGGGTGCTCGACCTGCGGTGGCTCGCGCCGCTACCGGTCGAGGACCTGCTGCGTGAGGCGGAGACGACCGGTCGCGTACTTGTCGTCGATGAGACGCGACGAAGCGGCGGTGTGTCGGAGAGCGTGCTGACGGTGCTGCTCGACGCCGGGTACACCGGACGGGCCGCCCGGGTGGCGAGTGAGGACAGCTTCATCCCACTTGGCGACGCGGCACGGCACGTGCTGGTCAGCGAGGAAGACGTCGAGCGGGCCGCTCGCCGGCTGGTACAGCGGTGAGCCGGCCGTTCCGCGGGTTGCCCCGGCACGGATACTGGCGGTCATGGAGACACCCGAGCTGAGCGGCGACGCGTACGAGATCGCCGAGGAGATCTCCCGGCGCGCACAGGAGACCGGTCTCACCGTGGCGACGGCGGAGTCGCTGACCAGCGGCCAGGTGGCGGCGCACCTGGGTGCCGCGTCGGGCTCGTCGTCGTGGTTCAAGGGCGGGGTGGTCGCCTACGACGACGAGGTGAAGTACAAGGTGCTCGACGTGCCGCGCGGACCCGTGGTGTCGGAGGACTGCGGGAGCGCCATGGCCGAGGGTGTTCGGCGGCTGCTCGACGCCGACGTCGCCGTCGCGCTCACCGGTGTCGGCGGTCCGGACGAGCAGGACGGCGAGCCGCCCGGCACGGTGTACGTGGCCGTGTCCGGCGCGGAGGGCGGCTCCTGCCGGCACCACCGGTTCGAGGGTGACCCCAAGGCGGTGCTCACGGCGGCGACGCTCGAGGCGCTGCGGTCACTGGACGAGCACCTGGGCCAGGTCTCGGCGGCCGGCTGACGGCTCGCCTGACGCGGTGCTACACCGCGTAGTCGCGCTCGCGCAACATTGACCGCGCAGGTGCCCGACCGCGACCATGAACCTCGCCCGCTCCGCGACCGGGGGGTGAGAGGTGACATGGCATGACACAGCAGGCAGAGCCGCGGCTCTCTGACCGCACCATCGTGGACATGTTCCGTGACCTCGCGCGCGACCGCCCGGAGCACCCGGCGCTGGTGTGCGGCGAGCGGAGCGTCACCTACGCCACGCTCGACCAGCGCTCCTGCCGGCTCGCCAACGCGCTGCTGGCCGAGGGCGTCCACGTCGACTCCCGGGTCGCGTACCTGGACGTGAACGAGCCGGAGTTCTTCGAGGTGATGCTCGGCTGCACCAAGATCGGCGCCACCGTGGCCCCGATCAACTTCCGGCTGACGCCTCGCGAGATCGGCCAGATCGTCGCCGACTCCGAGGCGACGGTGCTCGTGCTGGGGCACCGGTTCGCCTCGCTGGCCGAGCCCGTGCAGGAGGCGGCGAGCGGACTGCGGCGCGTGGTCGTCACCGGCCCCGAGTACGAGCAGTGGATCGACGCCTGCGACGACGCGGACCCGTCGTACAGCGGTGGTCCGGATGACGTGGTGCTGCAGCTGTACACGTCGGGGACGACCGGGCTGCCCAAGGGCGTGCTGATCGACAACGCGAACTGCTCGGCGCTGCTCAACGTGGCGCAGGAGTGGTCGGTCGACGAGTCGAGTGTGTGCATGGTCGCGATGCCGCTGTTCCACATCGGTGGGTCGGGGTGGGCCATGGTCGGGCTGGCCGCGGGCGCGACCGACGTGCTGGTGCCCGAGCTCGACCCCGCCGGCGTGCTCGACCTGATCGAGCAGCGCCAGGTGACGAACGCGTTCATCGTGCCCGCGGTGCTGCAGATGATGACGAACGTGCCGGGTGCCGAGAACCGGTCGTACTCCTCGCTGCGCTCCATCGCGTACGGCGCCTCGCCGATCACGCCGGCGGTGCTTCGGCGGTCGCTCGAGGTGCTCAGAGCGCCGCTGTACCAGGTGTACGGGCTGACCGAGTCGACCGGCGCCGTCACCCAGCTGCCGGCCGAGGACCACGACCCGGGCGGTCCCCGCGAGCACCTGATGCGCTCAGCCGGGCGGGCGTACCCGTGGGTGGAGCTGAAGGCGGTCGACCCGGTCACCGGGGAGGACGCCCGTCCCGGCGACGTGGGCGAGATCCTGATCCGCTCGGTGCAGGTGACGACCGGCTACTGGAACAAGCCCGAGGAGACGAAGGCCACGATCGACGAGCAGGGCTGGCTGCACACGGGCGACGCCGGCTACGTCGACAACGAGGGCTACGTGTTCCTGACCGACCGGATCAAGGACATGATCGTCAGCGGCGGGGAGAACGTATACCCCATCGAGGTCGAGACCGTGCTCGCCGAGCACCCCGACGTCGCCGACGTGGCCGTGATCGGCGTTCCTGACGAGAAGTGGGGCGAGACCGTGAAGGCGGTCGTCGTGCTCCGCGAAGGCTCCGACCTCACCGAAGAGGCCCTGCTCGACTACGGCAAGCAGAACCTCGCCGGCTTCAAGCGCCCGCGCTCGGTTGACTTCGCCGGTGAGCTGCCGCGCAACCCGTCGGGCAAGCTGCTCAAGCGCGTGCTGCGCGAGCCGTTCTGGGCCGACAAGGGCCGCAGCATCGGCTGAGGGTCGTCCAGCCTTCGCAACGAGCTGCGTTCGAGGCGCGCCTGTACCTGGAGTCGTTCACCACCGCCGAACACCCCGAGGAGCGCTAGCGGCCTGACCTACGACGTCGTGGACGGATCTGCTTGGCACGGTCGCCTGCCCGGCGGCGGAGCTCACGCATCCGCTGCCGCTCGCGGGCCTGCTCCGGGGTGATCCGCTTGGCGAGGTTGGCATGAGCGACCAGTTCGTTGAGCGGCTTCGACGTTGGCGGGTAGGCGGTGACGGGCTCGTCTCCGGAGTAGACCACCCACACCTTGGCCCCGTCGTGCATGACGCCGAGGATCGAGCCGTGGTTGATGGTGTCGGCGTGCTGCAGGGCGGTACGCCGGGCGACCCAGCTGCTCGCCTGCCTCTGCACCGCAGCCTGCGTCGGCTTGCCCAGGTGCTTCCACGCCTGCGCGGCGTAGGGCCCGTACTTCAGCGCCCGCTTGGCCGCGGGCCCCATCCAGCTCATCGCACTCCCATGAGACGTCGTCGTGCCACTCGTCGACACCACCATTGTCCCGCCGCCGGCGCACCAGACGAAAACCCACGCCTCAGATCAGGTCGAGCATCTGTTGGGAGATGTCGGTGGTGATCTGCTGTGTTTGGTCGCGGTGGTCGGTGAGCTCGCGGCCGTGTTTGGTGTGGAACCGGAACCGTCCGGCCTCGGCTCGGATGCGGAGGCGTCCGGAGTGCACGTTGCGGTGGTGGCGGGGGCACAGCGACACCATCTGGTCCAGGTCGGTGGGGCCGCCGTCGACCCAGTGGGTGAGGTGGTGCAGCTGCACCAGCCGGCTGCGGCAGCCCGGCACCCGGCAGCGGCCCCGGTCGCGCACCCGGGCACCGCGCCGCTGGGCGGCGGAGGCGGTGCGGGCGGTCCGGCCCAGCTCGATCGGCGACCCGTCGGGGGCGATCACCACCCGGGCGACCTGGGCGTCGCAGGCCAGCCGACGCACCAGGGAGGTGGGGACCGGGCCGAAGCCGTCCAGCTGCGCCGGTGCCGACCCCAGCCGGCCGACGAGGCTGTCCCAGGACAGCACCACGCTCAGGTGCGGCCGGATGCCGTTGTCCTGCGGCAGCCCGGAGTCCAGCACCGACCGGCACACGTCCCCGAGCGCGTCGGCGCGCCGCTGCCCGGCCGAGCGCCCGTCTCCGGGCTGCGGCTTGGACAGCGTGTCCAGCACCTGGGCGAGCATGGCGCCGGTCTCGGCGTCCAGCACGCCCTTGGCGACGTACTCGTCCCCGACCGGGGTGATCGTGAAATACCGCCGCTGCATCGCCTTGCGCTGCTGCTCGTCCACCCGGTCGGGGTCGACACTGTGCTGGAGTGTGCGAATCGCCTGCCGTAGGTCCCACGGGTCGTTGAGCCGGGCCAGCTCCAGCAGGGCCTCCTGCGCGGCGCGCACCGCGGCCAAACCGAGGTCGTCGACCGCACCTGCCAGCACCTCCACCTGCGCCAGCCCGATCTCGCCGGCGAGAAAGGCCCGGTGGACCTGCGGCAGGTCGGGCAGCCGCTGCCCGACCAGCACCCGGCGGCGGGCCTCGCCGGCGCTCATGCGCAGCTGGTGTCGCAGCCATGAGGCCGCGGTGCGGGCGCCGACGTCCTTGTAGGCCTCGGTGGCCTCGAACACCGCGGTGGTCTCGGCGAACACGGCCTCCACCGGGTCACCCAGCCGGCGCAGGTCGCGCAGCCGATCTTCGAGCTGGGCGGGGGGCAGCAGCGCGAGGTTGTCCGCACCCACCGCGGCCACGGCTGCGACGAGACGGTCCATCGACGACTGCTCTGGCGAACACATGTTCGAACACTATGGCCCCCACGTCGCCCCGCGCAGCAGCGCAGACCAACCTGTGCACAACCCCGGCAACGTCACTACCTGTGGACGAAAACCGGCCAGAGAGCGCTCGCGACCAGGGCGGACTACTCAGCCGACGGACGCAAGGACACAACTTTGGCACCTGCCGAGGCCCGCTTCCCAACCCCGCCGCTGCGCCCCTTGCGGCGTCGCCGAGGTCGACTGTCGTTCTGCCGGTCCAGGTAGGACTCGTATGCCAGGACCTCACGTGCGATGAGCCGCGAGTCGGCGGGCGGCAGGACTTCCTCCCGAACCTCGTTGTCCTCGACGCGGATAAGGAACAGCTCCTTGTCGTCGCGCCGGCACCCCGCGATGACCCCGTCACAACGATGGTCGAAGGTGAACCTGCCGAACGAGGGCAGTCCGCTCTTTGACGCGTGCGCGTCCGGCCGCAGGAAGTGGTCGATCAGGTATCTCATCCACGCAGTGGGGTCGTAGAACCTCTCGTAGCCGTTGTAGGCGAGGCAGCAACCTCCCCAACAGGGCACCCAGTCGCAGTGCAACCCCGGCTGGCCCGGGGCCGCCTCGTTGAAAGATCTCGACCGGCACGTCGTCTGCGCGCTCTTGGTCAGCGGCAGGATTCGGTGGCACTTCGTAGGGACCACCCGGTCGTGCGTATCTCCGGGATGCGCTGAATGCCTGGAGGTACGCCGTCTCGTCGTCGTTGAGCATCGGCTCGATGTCAACGTGACCGATGAAGTCCGTCGTGTAGCCCATCGCAGATCCGGAGGTGCTCCCCGTCGACAGCAGGATCGACCAGTACGAAGAGGCTCGAGACCTGCTGTACGAGACGATGCAGGGACTGCCGCTGCCCGGGTTCGCCGGCCCAGACACCCGGCACCTGGTGGTGACCGTCCTGGTGCGACCGGGCCTGACGATTCTCGGCCGCAACGAGTCGCAGTGGCTCCGTGCCTGGCGCTACAGCAACCACCTCAGGGGAGCCTTTGACGGCGACATCGTGCTCGTGACCGAACACGGCTGGGTGCACTGGCCGTCCGACTGGGGCGGCCATGAGCCACGGATGCAGCCCGCTGACCATCCGCCGGGACAGGCCGCCGACACAGTTCCCTCCCAGTACGGGCTCGCCTAGAGACCCAGCCGCTTCAGCACCTCAGGCCCGCCGACGGCACCGACGTACGCCGGGTCGCCGCACACCACCAGCTGGTCGCGTGCCCGCGAAAGTCCGACGTACAGCCGTTCCCTGGACCGCTCCTTCGGCTCCGACTCGTTGAGCGCGAGGACGACCGCTGGGCGTTCGAGACCCTTGAACCCGAGCACGTGCCCGTAGAACACCTGCTCCTCGTCCCAGAAGGACTCCCAGTAGACGTCCTGGCCCTCCTCCTGTCGGGCCGCCTGCTCCGGGTGCTTGCTGCGAGCCGCCAGCAGAGCGATGTCTCCCGGCCGCCACCCTTCGTCGATCAGCGCGTCCACCTGGTCATCGGCGACGTCGAGGGCCTCGTCGGCGCCGCACTCGACGAAACGAACGGCAGGACCGTCGACATCCACCAACCGCATGCGCATCGGCGCCAGCGGCGAGAAGGTGTCGGCGATCTGCCTGGTGTTACGCAGGTTCTGGTCGAGCACCAGCGGTACGAGAGCGATGGGCGGCCCACCGAAGCGGGCGAAGATCCGCTGGCCCTCGTCGGTGAATACGTACACCCCTCCGGCATCGCCATCGCGCAGCGCCGCCAGCAGCACCGACCACCACGCGTCGGCGAAGTCCTGCGCCTCGTCGACCACGACCGCGTCGAACCGCTTCCCCGGCGGGAGCTCAGCCGCCATCCCCACCATCTGCGCGGGAAGCCGATGCTCCCAGAAGTCGCTGTCGTCGTCGGACTCCATCTCGGCTCCCCACTGCTCGCCGAGACCGTGGAACGTGCCGACGTACGCCGGGCGCTGCCTCCACGGCAGCAGCACCGCACGCTTCTGCATAAAGCGTGCGAGGCCTCGCGAGTAGCACATGAGCGCGACGCGTTGGCCCTCGTGGCTCAACCGAACGCGCCTGCTCGAGCGCGAGCCACGTTTTGCCGCTGCCGGCGCCACCACGGATCTCGACGCGCTTCAGCATCCGCGCGGCGTCGAGCAGGATCGCCTGCTGTTGGGTCAGCCGGTCGATTCGCGCCTCATGCTCGGTGGCCGCCGCGACCAGGTCGGCCTGCGGGTGGGTCCGGCCATGCAGGATCTCGCGCAGGTCGGCGATGTCGGCCTTGCTCGCGCGCGGCTTGGCGTTCTGCTGCCGGTCGAGCATGTCCCGCAGCTGTGCAGCGAGTCCCGGCAGGTCGTGCCGTCCCGCGATCGCCCACCGCGGACACGCGGGAGTGGCAAAGCTGTCGTCGACGTCGGTGAACGGCAGAACGACTGCGTGCGCCCAGCGGACGCGACGCCGGTGCCAGCGCTCGTCGTTGTCGGCGTACTTACGCGCCGCATACATCCCGTTGCGCGCCTGACCCACCGGGTCGATCACCCGGCGGCCGTTGTTCCACGGCTGCGTCCACTTTCCGTCCGGCTCACAGCGAACGACGCTGCCCTTGACCTCGAGGACGACGAAGCCGTGGCCGGCAAGCCCGACCAGGAAGTCGAGCTCGTAGTCCTGCCTGCGGTCGGTGAGCCTCAGGTTGGGAACAAGGAGGTCGTCCTCGTCGAGCTGGCCGCGCAGGCCCTCCCACACGACACGCTCGCTGTCGGTGGTGAAGACCGGCGAATCTGTCGACACCATGGACTTCTCTCTCCCCGCTTGCTCGTACATCTCCTGGTCAATCCTCGCGGGCTCGGTACGCGTGCCAGATCTCCGGGCGCAGCCTTCCCTTGTCGGGTACGGCGAAGCCCTCCTCCCGCGCCCACGCGCGAACCTCAGCGGTAGTCGGTTCCACCGGTGCCGGTGGTCCGGCGGCAGGCAGACCTGACACCACCGCGGCGGCCGGAGCCTCCTGCCGCACCTCCGCCAGCGCAGCGCCGAGGAACCGGTAGGTCCACTCCTGTGCCAGGGCGCGGGTCTCGCAGAACATGATCGGCACCGTCGGGAACCGCACCTGGCACTCCGCGAGTCCCTCGGCCACCACAGAAGGTCGAACCCGGCTCAGCCTGAAGACCTCGGAGTAGCGCGCCTCGACCACGACCGCCGCACGTCCGACAGCGGCCAGGTCGGCCAGCACGTAGCGCAACTTGCCGGCGGTCAGCGTGGATACCAGGTCCTGCAGGCTCTTGCGCTCGACCGCGGCGACGATGTCACCGTCGTGCTCCACGCCGTAGTCACCGGCGGGCAGACCGCGTCGGCTCGTAGTCGCCTGCTGGTCGGTGAACTTCCAGGCGTAACGCTCGTGGGAGTCCACGATGATAGGCAGGTCGGTGATCCCGGACGCCCGTGCGGTCGGCACGACGACGTTCGGGCGAGCCTGCTTCGCCGTACGCGCGCTCTGCCAGAAGATCGCCTGACGGCCTCCGCGAATGCGCGTGAAAACGATCTGCGACCTGTTCTCACGACCTCGGTCGAGTACGAGGTCGATCGCGGCCCCGCGTTGCACGCACGAACGGACCCGCACCCGCTCGACGACCTCGGCCTGCGCGGGCCACTCGTCCGCAGGGTGGCAGTAGACCTTGCTCAGGCGCGGCCAGGTGTCACGCGCCTTGAGGACGACCCCCTCGGACCCGAGCGGCAGCCTGATCAGGTACGGCAGCGACGAGTCCGGGTCCGGGTTGCGCGCGATCAGGAAGTCGTCGTACACGGCCATCAGTCTGCAGCAGCTCAGGCCCTTCCGCGCAGCCCACTCGCCCGGACGATCGGCCGGCGCACTGCGGCATCCAGCGCGTCCCGAGTACCGATGACCCGGACGTGCTCCTTGGCGCGCGTGACCGCGGTGTAGAGCAGCTCGCGCGTCAGTAGCGGTGACTCGGCCGGCGGCAGCACGACCGTCACGCGGTCGAACTGGCTTCCCTGGCTTCGGTGCACCGACATCGCATGCACCGTCGTCACGTCCGAGAGCCGGCTGGTCGGCAGCGTCGTGACGACACCGTCGCGACGGAACGCGGCCCGCGGATGCCCGCCGTCGTCGACGACGACGCCGCTGTCGCCGTTGAACAGCCGCAGCTGGTAGTCGTTAGACGTGACCAGCAGCGGTCGCCCGACGTACCAGAGCCCTTCGCGTCCGTAGCCCTCGATGGCCTCACCGAGCCACTCCTCCACCAGCGCGCCCCACTGCGCGACCCCGTGCGGCCCCTCGCGGTGCCCGCACAGCAGGCGGTGCCGCTCCAGCGCGGCGAGTGCACCAGCTGCGTCGCCGTTTCGCGCTTTCTTGGTGAGCTCGGTGCCTGCCTTCACCACGTCGGTGCGGACGGAGTCGAGCTCGGTCGTCGTCGCCGGGTCGTCCTCGACGAACTCGATGCACGTGTAGTCCTTCGCGACCACGCCCGCCACGACGTCGGGGTCGCCGCTGCGGATCGCCTCGGCGAGCTCCTGGATCTCCTCCGAGAACCGGTACACGTGCGAGAGCCGCACGACCCCGGCCGCCAGCGCGCGCTCACGCTCGTGGTCGGGAAGCCCGGCGAGGTCTTGCGCCGCAAGGTCCCCGACACCCTTCGTCTCCTCGAGTACCGGTGCGACCGGCCGCTCGACCAGGTCGCCGAGGACGGCGCCGACCTCCACCGAGGCAAGCTGGTCAGGGTCGCCGACCAGGATCAAACGGCTTGTCGGCCGCAGCGCCTCAGCCAGCCGCGCCATCATCGTCAGCGACACCATCGAAGCCTCGTCGACGACGACCACGTTGTACGGCAGCCGGTTGTCGCGGTCGTGCCAGAACCTGGTGCGCGCACCGGGCTTGTAACCCAGCAGCCGATGCAGTGTCGACGCCTTCAGCTCTCCGAGCCGGTCGCGGTCCTCGGAGCTCAGACTGTCTGCGGCGGCGGTGGCGGCCTCCTGCAGGCGGGCAGCCGCCTTCCCGGTCGGCGCCGCCAGCGCGATCCGCAGACGACCGCCCTCGAGGTCCTGCAGGACGGCCAGGATCTTGGCGACCGTTGTGGTCTTCCCGGTACCGGGTCCACCCGCCAGGATGCTCAGCCGCCGGTGCGCCGCGACCACCGCGGCGAGTCGCTGTCGGTCGGCTCCGTCGTCGGGGAAGAGCCGCGCGACGGCCTGCGCCAGCGCGGCCGCGTCCACGGCCTCCCCCGACCGCGACGTCGCCGAGTCCACGTAACCGGCGATCATCTGCTGCTGCCGCCAGTAACGGTCGAGATAGAGCAGCCCGTCCGCCCACCGCAGCGGCCGGTCCTCCGGCCCGTCGGCACCGACCGCGGTCAGCCGGCTCGCCTCCACCGCCGAGACCCAGGCGTCCGCCTCGGGCCAGGGCAGCGCCGCGACATCTTCCGCGGAGACGCCGTCCACCGCGGTCGTCTCCGCCGCGGCCGCGAGGTCCACGCACACCGACCCCTGCCGCACGGCGCGTACGACCAGCGCCGCCGCGAGCAGGACCCGCTCGTCGCTCTCGCCGCCGAGTCGCTCCAGTCGCTGCGCCACGTGTACGTCAGCGGCGCCGAGTACGCCGGCGTGGTTGAACTCCGCGAGCAGTCCCTCGACGCGGCGTACCTGCTGCGCGTCGAGCATGTCGGGCACCGTCACGGTCATGCGACGTCACCCCCGTCGAGCAAGTCGGACAGGTCCTGCGCCAAGGCGGGTGGCGGCGCCCACGAGAACACCCCGCACGGGACCCCGCCGACGACCGGCGTCTCCTCGCCGCACATGCCACGCAGGAACAGGTAGAGCACGCCGCCGAGGTGTACGGCCGGGTCGTACGCCGGCTGCCGCCACCGCAGGAAGCGGTGCAGCGCGACCGAGTACAGCAGCGCCTGCAACGGGTAGTGCGCGTGCCGCATCGCGCGAGCCAGCGCCTCGGGCTGGTAGTGCTGCGCGGTCAGCGGGCCGTCTCCGCCGAGCCAGTTGGTCTTGTAGTCGACGACGAGGTAGCGCACCTCGCCGTCGTCCTTCCGCACGCGCAGCACTGCGTCGATGCTCCCGGTGAGGAAGCCTCGCATCCGCTGCGACGCGAGCACCGGCGCCGCCAGGTCGTCGGCGTAAGCGGCGAGGGGGTCGTCGTCCTGTAGATGGCGCCGCAGCAGGGTGGCGATCCGACCCACCGCCGCCCCGCCGGTCGGCACATCGCCTCCCGCAAGTGGCAGCTCGAACTCGAGCTCGTCGAGCCGGTCACCGGTCGCGATGTCGGCGAGCCGTCGTCCGTCCGCCAGCGGCCCCAGTGGTGTTCGCAGCGATGGCAGCAGCGCGTCGGCGAGCACGTCCGCGGGCACGTTGACGAAGCGTTCCGCACCCGCACCGGCGCACGCCTCCACCAGCGCCGACCGCAGGTCGGTCGCGGCGAAGTCGACCTCCTCCAGCACGCGGTGCACGAGCGTGCCGAACGCCGCACCGCTGGGCAGGTCGACCATCGGCGACACCGGCCAGGTCTCGTCGGGCTCGGCCTCCTCAGAGGTCGGCTCGCCCTCCGGCCCGACCGGCAGCTCGTCGATGACACCGGGGGTCTCCGGCTCACTGGTGACGCGTGCTGCGGTTTCCTCATGAAGGGCCGCGGTCAGCCTGGAGTACGAGGTGCGCGCCCATACCAGGTCGAGTGCACGGTCGAACGCCCGCACGGACAGCTCGGGGGTTTGCGTCCTCTCGACGGGAAGCACCTCAGAGGCGCCGCGGTAGACGGGCTCCACGCTGACGCCACCGCCGGACGTGGCCGCGATGGCGGTCAGCCGCTCCTTGGCTTCGTAGTCGGTGGGGATCGCCACCCTGTCCGGCACCACCCCGCCGTTCTTGCGCTCGCCGAACAGCAGCCGGTGCCACGGGGCGCAAGGGGTGTTGTTGGTCGGCGCCCAGTACGTCACGACCTGGCACTTTGCGCGAGTGAGCGCGACGTACGCGAGCCGCAGCGACTCCCCCGCGTCCTCCGCCAGGTGGGCCTCCTTGTGCTCGTCGTACGCGGGGCCTCCGCGTGAGCCCACGTCGAGCACCCGCGCCCCGGTGTCGTCGTGCAGCTTGAGCGGATCGGGGTCGGTGGGCACCCAGCGGCTCCACAGGTACGGCGCGTAGACGACCGGGAACTGCAGCCCCTTGCTGCGGTGCACGGTGAGCACCTGCACGGCCTTGGCGTCGGACTCCAGCCGCCGGCTGCGCTCTTCGTCCGGGTCCTCTCGGGACTCGGCGATGCGGTGCTGCAGCCACTCGACCAGCGAGGCCACGCCGCCGTGCACCTGCGTGGCCTGGGCGTGCAGTGTCTGGCCGATGTGGCGAAGGTCGGTGAGGTCGCGTTCGCCGTCATCGTGGGCAAGCACGCGTGCGGTGAGGCCGTAGGTCGCGGTGACGCGCTCCAGCAGAGCGGCGACACCACTTCCGGTCAGGACGCCGGCCCACTCGCGCAGGCGTGCGCCCAGCTCGTCGAGCTGTTCGTCGCTGGCGGTGGCGAGCTGCTCGGCAGTCCAGCCGACGAAGTCCGTCAGCGCGGCGGCACGGGCGAGGCCGGGACGCTGCGGCTGCTCGAGCGCGGTCAGCAGTGTCAGCCAGTCACGCGCGGCTGCGGACCGGAACACGCTGATCGTGCCGAGGAGCACGACGGGCACACCGGCGACGTCGAGCGCGTCGCGGACTGTGAGGCCGTCCTCGTTCCGCTGCACGAGCACGGCGATGTCGGCGGGCTCGAGAGACCGCTTGTCGCCGTTATCGGTGATCCGGGCGTCGGAGCACAGCAGCTTGACGATGTCGGCGGCGACGTCGTCGGCGATGAACGGACGCACGTCGGGGACCGTCAGAGGTTTGTCCGGTTCCTCGACGCCGAGTGCCTTGCGGGGCACGGCGCGGATGCGCAGGGGTGCGTCGACGGGTGCCCCGGAGAGGGTGGGTTCGGGGTGTCCGGCGTTGACGTCGTGCACGAGGATGCGCGGGTCGCCGAGCGCGACGTCGCCGATGACGTGTCTCAGCGCGTCCACCAGCGGCCGGTCGCTGCGCCAGTTGGTGCCCAGCGTCGCCTTCGTGGCCGCAGCCTCCGTGGCGAGCAGGTAGGTGACGACGTCGGCGCCGCGGAAGGCGTAGATGGCCTGCTTCGGGTCGCCGATGAGCACGAGAGTGCGGTGGCCGTGGAATGCGCGCTCGAGGATCTCCCACTGCACCGGGTCGGTGTCCTGGAACTCATCGACGAGCACGATCTTGTAGCGGCTGCGCACCCGCGCGCATGCGTCCTCGCCGGTCTCGGGGTCGGTCAGCGCGTTGCGCAGGTGGACCAGCAGGTCGTCGTAGTCCATGACCCGCATGGCCCGCTTGCGCTGAGCGACGGTGTCGCGCGCGCGTTCGGCAAAGCGGTACCGGACCGCCGCCTCCGGGTAGGTGGCGCGGTCGGCGTCGGCGGGCTCTAGGCGTGCGGCGGGGTCGCCGACCGCCTCCTTGGCGACGCTCGTCGCGATGCCGAACCTCAGGGGCGTCTCGGTGGGGTCTGGGCTGCCGTAGTCGGCGACGTACAGGTCGGTGGCGACGTCGGTGACCAGGTCGCCGGTCCACTCCGCGAACGTCACGTCGTGGTCGACGTCGGCCGCGATGCCCATGCCGGCGAGCATCTGGTGGCAGAAACCATGTGTGGTGGCGATGGTGGCGGCGTCGAAGTTGGCGGCGGCGGTCGCCAGGCGCTGTCGACGTACGTCGACCTCTGCGTCGCTCCCCTGCGCCAGGTGGCGGATGAGGTCATCCATGGAACTGCGGGCGGCGTCGATGTCGTCGAGGCTTGTCGTCGCCTCGACGAGCCGCTCGCGGACCCGTTCGCGCAGCTCGGCCGTGGCCGCGCGGCCGAAGGTCACGAGCATGAGCTCGTCGATGCGTGCGACCCCTTCGGCGAGGTAACGCACCGCGAGACCGGCGATCGTGTAGGTCTTCCCGGTGCCGGCGCTGGCCTCGAGAACGGTCGTGCCTTCGGGCAGCGGCCCGCACAGGTCGAAGATGGGAGGCGTAGGCGTCATCCTTGGCGTGTCTCCTCGGCCGCCAGCAGCGGTGACCACACGCGCCGCGCGAGCTGCCCGAACAGGTGAGGCTCCTCGGGGTAGGTGCCGTCAGCCTCGGGCGGGTGGTCGAGTAGCGCCTGGATCTGTACGTCACCCCACACCAGCCGGTTCTGCGCGTCGCCGAACTCGCCGAACTCCTGGGGACCCGATCCCTTCCGCCGCCACGCGCTCCTGGCGTACGTCACCGCCGTGTGCACGGACTTGCCGTCGCCCCGCTTCTCGGCGTACCGGCACGAGGTCTCCGGCGGCAGCGGCAGGGGGAACGTGAGCCCGGTGCGGTGGACCTTCACCAGCGTGTCCAGGTGTGCGAGCGCGTCCTGCGGGCTGACGTCGCGAAGGAACGAGCCGAGCACGTTGCCGCCGCGCCAGTCGGGGTTGCGTCCGACGGTGGCGGCACGCCACGCGCTCTCGGAGGCGTGCGCCTGTAGCGCCAGGAGATAGACCCAGGCGCGCAGACGGTGCTTTGGCGAGAGCTTGGAGTAGACGACGCGCACGATGCAGTCGCCGTGGATGCTCGGCACCGTGCCGGCCAGCGTCACACCCGACGGGAGGGTGACGGACACGTCGGCCTGCGTCGGGTCGATGCTGCGCAGCCGCGCACTGGTGTCGACAAGCTCGGCCACCTGCTCGGCGATGGGGGTGACGATGTCGTCGCCGAGACGTCCCGGCGGCAGCTGTCCGCGCAGCCACTCGGCCCGGACGGCGCGGTCGTCCGGGATGCCGGCCACACCGGCACGCAGGAGTCGGTCGCCCACTGACCACCTCTCGAGCCCGTCGGGGTCGACCGGGATAGCGTCGCTGGGCTCGTCCTCCTCGTCGGTGGTGCTCAGCTCGAGACGCTGGCGGAGGAAGCCCCTGGCCGGGTGCTCGAGGAAACGGACGAGCGCGTCGAGCTCGACGACCTGCGGCGGGTCCGGGTCTGGGACCGGCGCGGGGAGGAACGGCGGTCGGGGTCGCCGTTCGCGGAGCAGCGCCCGGCTGCCCTCATACGCGGACCGGTCGAAGCTGAACGGCTCCTCGCGCACCATGTCGCCGGCGACGAAGTTGCGGGCGTCGAAGGGCTGCAGCGGATGGCGGGTGAGGACACGGTCGCGAGCACGTCCTGTGGGGACCTGAGCCGTGCGGTCGAGGACGTCGAGCAGCTCGCCGAGGGGTACGGCCGGCGGGCGCTCGGCGCCGGTGCGCTCGTCGGCGCCGGAGTAGACGCAGACGAGCCGCTCCTTGGCCGCGAGGATCGCGTCCAGGAACAGCTGACGGTCCTCCGCGCGGGCGTCACGCTCGCCCACGTGCGGGCGGCGGGCGAGGATGTCGTCGCCGTCGACCCGGGTGGTGCGCGGGAAGACGCCGTCGTCGAGGCCGAGCAGGCACACAACCCGATGCGGCACCGAGCGCATCGGGACCATCGTGCACATGGTCAGCGCACCGGTGCGGAAGTTGGCCCTTGTCGGGCGTCCCTTCAGGCGCTCGCCGAGCAGTGCGCGTACGTCGGAGAGGCGGAGCGCGGTCCCCTCGGTGTGGCCTTCGGCGGCCGTCAAGGTGTCGGCGAGCTGCCAACGCGCCTGGGAGACCTGCCACGAGTCCCGCGGGCTGACCGCCACGAGGCTCTCCACCGCATCGCCGAGGGCGGCGAGCCACTTGTCCAGAGTCTGCTCGCGGTTGAGGGCCTCGACGGCTGCTGCGAGGCGGTCAAGGAGCTCGGCCAGCCGGCCGGCGAGGTCGATCTCGTTGCTGTCCACGTCGTCCAGCGGGAGCGTGCCGTCGACGCTGCGCAGGTCGTCCTCGGCCATCGTCACGCCGACGAGAATGCGGTCGAGACCCGACTGCCAGGTGTTCTGGTGGAACTCACCGAGGCCGAAGCTGCTGCGCGCCTCGGCGTCGAGCCCCCAGCGCACGCCGGATCGGCGTACCCAGTCGCCGACCCGCTCCAGCGAGTCGTCGTCGAGGTGGAACCTCCGGCGTACTGGCGGCATCGCGGCGAGATCGAGCACCTCGGAGGCGGTCAGCCGCGAGTCGGCGAGCTCGAGCAGACGTGCCGCAACCGCGAGGACGGGGTTGGTCTGGCGCAGCGACCTGTCGGCGAGCCGGACGCTCAGGCGATGGCCCGGGTGGGCGTTCTCGCTCCATTCACCACTGGCATCGTCTAGGTCCGATGCCGACAGGCCGAACGCGGCCGCAACGAGAGGCGCGTACGACTCGATGTCGGGGCACATCACGATGAGGTCGCGCGGCTCGAGCGTCGGATCGTCGGCGAGCAGCCCGAGCAGCACCTCGCGGAGCACCTCGACCTGGCGCTGCCGACCGTGGCAGGCGTGGACCTGCACCGACGTGTCGTGGTCCCCCAGCAGATGCTCACCGGTCGGTGCCCGGTCGGCGTGGATGTCGCGTTGCAGTGCTGCCAGCAGCGTCTCGCCGTCTGGCTCGACCGGGATGTGCTCGTCGCTATCCACGCGCGTATTGGCCTGCAGACGCAGCTGCATCTCCCGAGCGTCACGCCCGAGCGAGCGGACCAGCGGATGCTCAGGAACGTCGGCCGTCGGGTCGTCGCGGCGGGTCGGGACCCGCAGCTGCGTCTCTGCGGTCGCCTCCGCGACGTGCTCCCAGAGTCCCGAGGACGGGTACGGCAGCCACACATGCATTTCCCGCTGGGCCGCCAGCGCGTCGAGCACCTGGATCTCGGCCGTGCTCAGCCGTGTCGGTCCGAAGATCGACAGTCGCTCCGGCAGCTCCACCAGCGCAGCCTGGTCCCGCAGCTGGGCCACGGCTTCCTCTGCCCGTTCCGCGGGACTCGCCACGCCGATGCGGTCGCGTAGCCGCCGCCACAGCTCCGCCTGCCACCGGTGGTCGGCGTCGAGCGGGTCGCCGTACCCGTCGCTGTCGCGCCCGTCCAGCCAGTCGCGAACCATCGTGGGCCGCTGCGCGCCGTACGAGGCGAACAGGCCGGCCACCTTCTGCGCGACCGCCATGCGCCGCCCCTGGTCGACCGCGCCGTCGATCAGGCCCAGATGCCGGCCGAGCGTGCGACACCACGCCTCCGAGGCGCACCCGTCGATGACCTCCAGCAGCGGCCACGGCAGCCGGTGCTGGGCCCACGGGTCGTCGTCTGCGTCCATACCCGAGCCGGCCGCGACCGCCTCGCGCACCAGCCGCCCGGGCGACGGGAACACGACGTTGGCGCACACTCCGTCGCCGCGGCCCTCTTGTGTGCCCAGCACTGACGAGAGCGACTGCGCGATCCACCGCTCCACGCCCCTTGACGGCACCGCCACCACATCAGGCGTGAACGGGTCACCCGGCGCCGCGCGCAGCACGCCCGCAAGGCCCGCAACCAAGGCGTCAGCCCGCTCGGCTCGGTGGATCCTCAGCGGCACGTCTCTACCCCCGTGTCTGCCACCTAGCGACCATAACGAACAGGTCGGACTGTCTACAGGTGGTCCACAGGTACAGCAGGCTCCCTTGCAGGCGGTCAGGTGCCCTCTGGTCCGGCGTATCCACATCGGGAGCGGTGAACAACAATCCTTCCCTCGGGTGTGTCACTCCGCTCCGGACGCCCGGAAAGCGCCTCGTCGTCCGCGCCGCACCGCGGACATGCGACAGCCGGCATCACACCTCCTTCAGGAGCTCATCCACGCGGATGATCCGGCGGAAAAATCCGGACCCCCCCAGACCCGATGACGCACGAGGTCGCCTGCGACCAGATCTCGTTGAGACGGGAGGCTGCTGGTTCTCGCACCTCGACTCCAGAGGACTGCAAGTAGTTCCACGGGACTTGATCGACCAGTTCCAGCAGCATATTGGTGTCTACTCGCTCTTCGACGGGTATGCACTGGTGCCACCGAACGTCGATGTACGACGTAGTGCGGTCGCCACCGTCCCAGTGCATGTCCTTGAAGGGCACACTCGTTGCCTCCCCGCGGGCAACCAGACCGCGTCCCTTAGTCCCCTGGCGCAACAGAAAGACGATGTCGCCGGGTGCTACACCCCTGACTCTGTTACCGACGCTCCACGTACCCTCGATGACTCCGCCTTGCGCCGTCTGCTCCACGTAGGCGTTCCAGTCATCGCTGAGAGCCGGCCACTTATCGGGGTTCCAGGTGAGCAGGATCGTTCGGGCCGTCATCGGTCACCAGTTTCGCGGCGTTCGTCGATGAGCTGCTCCATAACTCGACGCTGTGCGGCATTGATGACGTCGAGACGCTGCTCTTGGGGCAGCTGACCCACCAGGTCGGCGATCTGCTGAGCCACGCGCCTCGGGTCGGACGGCGGCGGGCCGGCCGCGGCGGGGACCGCGAGAGCCGCCGCGGATTCTTCGTACTGCGGGTTCGTGTACCAGCTCTCCCGGGCCCGCGCCGCTCGCGGCCGCCGGGGTGAGCCCAGGTCCGACGAGGCGAGCGCCTCCTCGTACGGGATCGATGCCGACAGCTCGCTGGGCGACAGCTCCAACGCCTCGGCAAGCGCGGCGAGCGCCTTGTGCGACGGCAGCCGGTAGCCGGTCTCCAGCTGCGACACATACGGATACGACAAGCCACTGGCCTCGACGAGGTCGCGCCGGCTCAGGCCGAGCTCCTCGCGGCGCGCCTTGATCCGGCGGCCGAAGGCCTCGGCTCCCGGCTCCTTCCGTGCGGCCATCGCCTATGCTCCTTGCATAACTCTGCTCTGTGCATTATGCTGCTCTCAGCATAAGAGTACGACATAGGGGAGGGAACCATGAAGATCGACGCGCAGATGGGTGTGGACCTGGTTGCGGTCGAGGGCGAGGAGGAGCTGTCGGCTCTGATCGCGCTCACGGCGCCGGAGAGCCCGCAGCAGGACGCCGAGCGCACGCCCAGCACGCTCATCGTCGTACTCGACCGGAGCGGCTCGATGGCCGGTGACCGGCTGGAGGGGGCAAAGCGGGCCCTGCTCTCCCTGGTCGACCGCCTCTCCCCCACCGACCGGTTCGGGCTGGTCACTTTCGACGACCACGTCCGCGTCGAGGTCCCGGCCGCCACCATGACCGACAAGCCGGCCGTCAAGGCCCGGATCGCGCACATCCACTCCGGCGGAACCACCAACCTCTCCGCCGGCTACCTCCGCGGCCTGCAGGAGGCGCGCCGAGTCGCGGCCGACGAGGGCGCCACCGTGCTGCTCATCAGCGACGGCCATGCCAACGCCGGCGTCACCGAGCCCGACCAGCTCGCCAGCGTCTCCGTCACGTACGCCCAGAAGCACGTGACCACCTCCACGCTCGGCTACGGCCTCGGGTACGACGAGCGCCTCCTCACCGCGATCACGAAGGGCGGTCGGGGCAACGAGCACTTCGCCGAGGACCCCGACACGGCGGCAGCGCTGATCGCCGGCGAGGTCACCGGCCTGCTCAGCCAGACCATCCAGGCGGCCTCGCTGACCATCCAGATGTCGCCGCACGTCCGCGGCGTACGGCTCGCCAACGACCTACAGGTCGCCCCGGTCGTCAACGGTCTGCAGGTCGAGCTCGGCAGTCTCTGGGCCGGCGAGGAGCGCAAGCTCGTACTCGTCTTCGACGTCCCGCAGCTCCCCGCGCTCGGTCTTACCGAGATCGCTTCGCTGGAGCTCCGCTACGTCGACACGGTCGAGCTCAAGGAGGAGACGGTGACGATCCCGCTGCACGTCAACGTCGTCCCCGGCGACCAGGCGGCCGGCCGCACGGTCAACCCGGTCGTCGCCACCGAGCTGGCGTTCCAGGAGGCCCAGCGCGCCAAGCGCGAGGCCTCGCGGCGCCTGTACGAGGGCGACGTGGCCGGCGCTGCCATGCAGCTCGGCATGGCGGGTTCGGCGATCGCCGACGCCATGGGATGGGCTCCGGTCGAGTCCAGGGCCGAGCTGTCCGACGAAGCCGCGGAGATCGACCAGATGATGCACGAGGCCCGGTACGGCGAGATGACGCGGGCGTCCAAGCGCCTCTCCTCCGACGCCGCGCGCAAGTCGCGCCAGCGCGGCCGCCGCGACATCTTCTGAGCGACCAGCACTGTCGGTGCCGTGCGCGACCATGTCCGCATGCGCGACGACGTGCTTCCCCGCGACGTCCCCACCGACCAGCAGGCTCTCTTCCCCGACGTCGGTGGGGACTCGGTGGGCACGCCCGACGACGCGACCCGCGTTCTCGACGAGCTTGTGCACGACGCCCGGATGTACCGCTCAGGGAGCGCGTTTCGCGAGCTGCTCGAGTTCGCGGGTCGCTTCCGGTTCTACTCCCCCTTCAACGCCATGTTGGTCCGCGCCCAGCTGCCAGGCGCCACGTTCGTCGCGCCGGCGCGACGCGGGCGGGCGACGTACGGCCGCGCGGTCCGGGCCGCGGCGCGACCGATCGTCATGCTGCGTCCACGCGGGCCGGTGATGATCGTGTTCGACGTCTCCGACACGGTGCCCGTCCAGGGTGAGGCGCTCCCGCTGCCGCCCGAGGTGCTGCGGCCGTTCGAGATCAGCCGCCTGCCCGATATCGAGGCGATCATGGCGCGCACCGAGCGCAACGCTGTGCGCGACGGCGTACGCGTCGCGCCGGCGCGAGCGGGCTCGCAGCAGGGTGGCCGGATCCAGACCGCGCCCGGCCCGGCACTGCAGCTCAACGTACGTCGAAGCAACGCAACCGAGATCGTCTACGTACCGCAGCGCTACGTCGCCTGCCTCAACGCCGACCACGACCCGTCCCGGCAGTACGCCACGCTCGTGCACGAGCTCGCCCACCTCTACTGCGGGCATCTCGGCACTCCTGACGAGCGGTGGTGGCCCAACCGGAGCCGGCTAGACCACGCGACCGAGGAGTTCGAGGCGGAGGCGGTGTCGTACATTGTCTGCAAGCGGATCGACGACAACCTGCGGTTCCCGCCGTACCTCGCGCATCTGCTGGAGGGCGACGAGCCGCCGCCGTTCAGCCTGGACCGGATCGTCAAGGTCGCCGGTGACATCGAGCAGATGGGCAAGCAGAACCTGCCGCCGCGCAAGGACATGCCGCGCACACGGCGCTAGGGCGAGGATCCGTTACGCGGCGGGCGACGGCTTCCCGTATTCGTATCGGACGTCACTGGTCAGCGGCGTGTCTCCGACTAACCCCACCGCGCCAGGCAAGAGGCGTCCGTCACGGACACCACGGGCCACCGCGCACAGCCAGCCGGGCAACGGCGCCCGGGCATGCTCGTTTGCGGCCTCCATCGCCGCAGCGTCGTGCGCAGTCTCCCGGTCGACTCGCATCGGCCGTCTCTCGAACATCAGGCCAGGTGCCTGCTCGATCGGTACGAGGCGGCCGAGCAAGTGCTGACCGGCCTCGACATCATTCATGGCACCCAGGTCGAGGATCCGCCGCTGAAGCCCAGACGCAAGGTCCGTTGCGAGGATGTCTCCGCAGTCCTTTCCCTCGTAGCGCAAGGGGCGCAACGCCGCATCCACCCACGCCTGGAGCATCGAGCAGCCGGTCAGAAGACGCTGACCGATGGCGGCATCGACGTAGTCCGCGAGCCCACCCAACATGTGAGTTGCCAGCTCGGCGCAGACCGCATCCGACGCGGCTACGAGCGTGCCCAAGCGGTACAACGTCGCAGGATCGATGTCCGGGTCGCGTTCGTAGCAGGCGGCCAGCGTCAGACACACCGCTGTGTCGATACGCGGGTCGCGTTTACAGAGCATCCACAGATATGACTGCCGTACCACCCAGCGGTTCAGCACCCATGAGGGCCCGTTATCCCCGAGCTCGATGACCTCTCGCAGTTGGCGCTCGTAGGGCGCATCCACGATGTGTGGTGTGAGGAGATAGAGATCGAGAGCGCTCTGCGCATCGCCCGTAGTCTGCGCTTCGAAGCTCTGCGTCATCAGCCACTCGTCGTCTGCAGTGAGGTTGCGGTCTAATACGTCGACCAGCTCGTCAGGATGCACCTGGATCACGGCGTTCTGGCCGCACCCGCACGAGCACTCCTCGTCCGTCAGCGGCGATGGACGTGACAGCTTGTCGGGCTTTCGGGTGGCGCCTGGACCATCAAGAGGCACCTGGCGTCGCGGCTTGCGTCGGTTGCTCACGGCGATGATCATGAGCCGTTCGCGCGTCCGGCAACAGGTCCAATGTCCCGCCTGTGGACAACGCGGGAACAGTCGGCGACGGTTCCGCGGAACCGCGGCAGACCCCGCCCCGGGCGCTTTGGCAAGGTAGAGCCATGACCTCGGACACCGCGAAGCCACGGGTGGCCATCACGTACTGCACGCAGTGCAAGTGGCTGCTGCGCGCCGCGTGGATGGCGCAAGAGCTGCTCAACACATTCACCACGGAGCTCGGTGAGGTCGCGCTAGTCCCGGGCACCGGCGGGATCTTCCGCATCACCGTCGCCGACAAGCAGGTGTGGGACCGAAAGTCAGAGGGCGGCTTCCCCGAGATCACGACGTTGAAGCAGCGCGTGCGCGACGAGGTGGCACCGGAGCGGAACCTCGGGCACGCTGACAAGCGCGAGGACGGGTAATGAGCAGCCCTCGGTCATCCACACCCGACAACCCGCACGGTCACGGCACGTGGCGAACGAGGGACGGGGCCGCGGTCGCGTTTTCCGACGCGCGCAGAATCTGGACCAGGGAAGCACGAGCGGTGCTCGTCGACACGGCGCGGCGCTATCACGCCTACGTGACGTACGGCGAGCTCGCCGAGGCAGTTCAGGCCCGAACCGGGATCCGTACCCGGTCCCAGATGCGGAACTGGATCGGCTGGGTGCTCGGCCGTGTGGCTGACGACTGTGAGCGCAGAAACGAGCCTCCATTGTCGGCACTGTGCGTGCGCCAGGATGAGACCGTCGGCGAGGGATATGCCTACGTAGTCGAAATCCAGGGCAAGCCGATCCCCGACGACCTCGACCAGCACGCAGCGGAGGCGAGGCTGGAGTGCTATCGCTTCTTCGGGGCGGATCTGCCGCCCGACGGCGGTCGGGCCGCTCTCACTCCGAAGGTGGCGGCCGCGCGACACCGTGCAAAGGGACGCCACTCAGAGTCCGTTGATGTCTGCCCTCACTGCCATACTGCCCTTCCAAAGAGCGGGATCTGCGACTACTGCAGCTGACGGGCCGCACGAGTCCTGTGGACCGTCGCGTCCCGCAGAACGCTGCCGGTGCGCTTGGCGTCGTCGCGATTCGGTCCTCTGGTTGACTGACGCACATGCCTGCTCACACAGACATCGCCGTCGTCGGCGCCGGCATCGTGGGGCTGTCGACCGCCTACGCCGCCAGGCAGCACGGTCTCTCGGTCACCCTGTACGACGCCGCGCCGCCTGGCAGCGGGCAGTCGGCCGGCCAGTCGCGGCTGTTCCGGCACGCGCACGACGACCCGCGTCTGGTCGCGATGGCGGTCGAGAGCCGCGAGCTGTGGCACGCATGGGAGAGCGACTTCGGCGACGAGCTGGTGTCGGCCGACGGCGGCGTCGTGCTCGGGCCGGCGGTCCCCGACCGGCTGAAGGTGCTGTCTGCGTTCCCCGACCTGCCCGTACGCCCCATCGACCCCGCCGAGCTTGCCGAGCGGCTGCCGCTGCTAGCGGCGTACGACGGGCCCGCGATGTTGGACGAGTCGGCCGGCGCGATCCGTACGAGAGCCGCGATCGCCGCACTCACAGATCGCCTCAAGGACTCGATCGTCGTCGACCACGTGCTGTCGCTGCGGCCGACCACGTCGGGAGCCGTGGAGGTTCGCACCGGCACCGGTCGCCAGGAGCACGGCCACGTCATCGTCTGCGCCGGACGCGGCACTCCCGCGCTCGCCCGCGGGGCCGGAGTCTCCATACCGCTGGGGCACAACGCGACTGTCCGCGTGACGTTCGCGGTGCAGGGAGAGCCACCGCACCGAGTGGCCACGCTGCAGGACGCCAGCGGAGCCTTCGGGGAAACCGGTGTGTACGCCAGCCCATACCCCGGGAACACCCACTACGCCGTCGGCCTCAGCGGACACGTGCCCGGCAACGAGGACGGCAGCCTCGCCGAACCCGGGCAGCTCGCCGACTTCGCCGACCAGACCGCCGCGTACGTCGCCCGTGCACTTCCCGGACTCGATCCCACGCCGGTCGACTACGTGCACTGCTGGACCACCGAGCTGCCCTGGGACAAGGACGCGATCGGGGTCTGGGAGACACCCGGCGTCTCGTTCATCGCCGGGCACAACCTGTTCAAGCACGCGCCCGGGCTGGGACAGGCCCTGGTACGCAGCATCACCGACGGGCGCCTGCGCGAAGAGCTCAGGCCGGGCTCTCGTCTCGGTGACCCGAACCACGCGGGCCAGAAGACGTCTAGCAGCTCGTAGATGTGACGGCGCCTGCGGCGCGGAGGCGGCAAGCCCTCGTGGCCGTTCCTTCGAGCGAGTCGACGTCTCCGCGATCGCGAACGGTTCGGATGCCCGACCAGGCGCGTAGAGTCGCCCGAGGATCTGGTCGGGGACGGCGAACGGAGCGTGCTGTGGGACTTCTGGACAGCGTCGACTGGCAGGGCAAGGTGCTCAAGTCGGGCAAGTGGCAGGCGGCATCCGGCGGCGACTACGCCGTGGTGGAGCCGGCCACCGGCAAAGAGCTGGGGCGGATGGGACTGGCCACCGCCGAGGACGTCGCCGAGGCGGCGCAGTCGGCGCGGGAGGCCCAACGAGAGTGGGCCGCCCTCCCCCACACCGCCCGGTCGAAGGTGCTGCGCCGTGCCGGAGACCTGTGGACCGAGCACGCCGAGGAGATCAGCCGGTGGAACGTCCGGGAGGTCGGCGCGGTCCCCGGCCTGGCCGGGTTCTCACTGCACGTGGCCGCCGAGGAGTGCTACGCGGCCGCCGCCCTGCCCGGCCTGGCGATGGGTGAGCTGTTGCCGTCGGAGGAGCCACGCCTGTCCATGGCCCGGCGGATGCCCGCCGGTGTCGTGGGCGTGATCTCGCCGGTCAACGTGCCGATCATCCTGGGCATCCGCTCGGTCGCACCCGCGCTGGCGCTCGGCAACGCCGTACTGCTCAAGCCCGACCCGCGCACGGCGGTCACCGGCGGAACCCTGCTGGCACGCGTGCTGGAGGAGGCCGGGCTGCCGCCCGGGGTGCTGCAGATGCTCCCCGGCGGCGGTGACGTCGGCGAGGCGCTGGTCACCGACCCGAACGTGCGGGTCATCTCGTTCACCGGCTCCACCCCGGTCGGCCGCCGGATCGGCGAGCTGGCCGGCAAGCACCTCAAGCGGGCGCACCTCGAGCTCGGCGGCAACTCCGCGCTGCTGGTGCTCGACGACGCCGACGTCGACGCGGCGGTCAACCTGGCCTCGTGGGGCTCGTTCTTCCACCAGGGGCAGATCTGCATGACCGCCGGGCGTCACCTGGTGGCAGACGGGCTCTACGACGACTTCGTCGAACGCCTGGCCGACAAGGCCACGCACCTGCCCGTGGGCGACCCGGCCACCGAGGAGGTCGCGCTCGGGCCGGTCATCGACGAGCGGCAACGCGACCGGATCCACGGCATGGTCACCACCAGCACCGGCCAGGGAGCGCGGCTGGCGGCGGGCGGTGAGTACGACCGTCTGTTCTACAAGCCGACCGTGCTCGCCGACATCCCGCATGCCGCACCCGCGTTCGCCGACGAGGTCTTCGGCCCCGTCGCGCCCGTGACCAGGGTCAGCTCGGTGGAGGACGCCGCCCGGCTGGCGGCCGAGAGCGACTACGGCCTGTCACTGGGCATCGTCACGCGCGACGTGATGCGCGGGCTGGCCGTGGCCGAGCAGATCCCGACGGGGATCGTGCACATCAACGACCAGACCGTCAACGACGAGGCGAACGCGCCCTTCGGCGGGGTCGGCGCCTCCGGGACCGGCGCGCGGTTCGGTGGCGCGCAGGCCAACATCGAGGCGTTCACCGAGAGCCGCTGGATCACCATGCGCGGGGAGCCGCCGCAGTACCCCTTCTGAGCCGAAAAGGATGTAACCGCCTGTTCCCTGGCCCTCCCGCACTTTGCAGGAGGCGGGGAGGTCATGGAACGGACGGTTACATCCCGTTCAAGAACCGCATGCGTGCGATGGATGACCCTTCGCGGTCGGCCGAGCATAGGTACGACCACCGAGACTTCCCTCCGCCTCGGCTGGGACCGCCCAGCGGCGTCATTGAAGGACCCAAGGGCCGGGCGTAGCGTCCGGGCCGAGGGCCGGGCATTTCGATCCGGCCGGGGAGGGGTACACCGTCATGCTCGGATCCCGCGCCCGTCGCTCCCTGGTCGCGCTCACCGGCGCCGCCGCGGTCGCCGTACCCCTGGCCGCCACCGGTACGACGAGCGCCGCGCCCGCGGCCCCGTCCGCGGCCACCGCGCCGGCCAGGCCAACGCCCGGCGGCGCCGGGGCCGGCGACCCCTACTTCCCGCTGTACGGCAACCGCGGCTACAACGCGCAGCACTACGGGCTGCGCATCCGCTACAACCCGGCCACGAACCAGCTGCACGGCAACGCCCGGATCCGGGCACGGGCGCACAAGGCGCTCAGCCGTTTCAACCTCGACTTCGTCGGGCTGCGGGTCCGGTCGGTCGCGGTGAACGGACGACGTGCCCGCTGGAACCGCCCGAACAAGCACGAGCTCGTCGTGACGCCCGCCCGCGCGCTGCCGGCCGCCCGCCCGTTCACGGTCCGGGTGCGCTACCACGGCGTACCCCAGGTATTCCGCACCCCCGGGCTCGGTGCGTCCGCGTTCCTCGCCACCAGCGACGGGGCGACGGCGATCGGGGAGCCGCAGGTGGCGGCGTTCTGGTTCCCGGTCAACGACCACCCCAGCGACAAGGCGACCTATCGCGTCACCCTGACGGTCCCCCGGCGCCTGGACGCGATCTCGAACGGCCTCCCCTCGCCCACCACGGTCCACGGCCAGTGGGCGACGACGACATGGCAGGCGCGAGACCCGATGGCCAGCTACCTGGCGTTCATGTCAGTCGGACGATATGACGTGCACCGCTGGACCACCGCCGCCGGGCTGCCGATGATCGACGCGGTCGACTCACGCATCCCCGCCAACGTCAAGCGGCGCATCAACACCTCCCTCGCCCGGCAGGGCGAGATCCTGCGCGCAGAGACCCACTGGTTCGGCCCGTACCCGTTCGAGACCGCGGGCGCCGTGGTCGACCGGCTTCCCGCCCAGTTCGCCCTGGAGAACCAGACCCGCCCCACCTACGTGCCCGTGTTCTGGGAGATTCCGACCTCCCCGACCCTCGGCGACGACGTGGTCGTGCACGAGCTCGCACACCAGTGGTTCGGCGACACGGTCTCAGTCGAGAAATGGCGCGACATCTGGCTCAACGAGGGTTTCGCCACCTACGCCGAGTGGCTGTGGAACCAGCGCGAGCACGGCTTCTCGCCACGCGACTTCTTCCACCACTACTTCGCCACCCCCGCCAAGGACGACCTCTGGTCGGTACGGGTCGGGAACCCCACGCGGGCGCACATGTTCGACCTGCCGATCTACATCCGCGGCGCGCTGACGCTGCAGGCGCTGCGCATGCGGATCGGGACAACCGCCTTCTTCCGCGTCCTGCGGACCTGGGCACGCCGGCACGCGGACCGCAACGGCGACACGGCGCAGTTCATCCGGCTGTCGGAGCGGGTCTCCGGCCGCAACCTGGACCGGCTCTTCCACGCCTGGCTGTTCACCGCGACCAAGCCGCGCCGGCCGGCGACCGGCCGGACGGCGTCCGCACTCGCCGCCCCCGACCGCGCGACCACCGCGGCGGTACGAGGCTGGGAGCGCGGCCTCCGGCTCCGGGTGAGCCTGGCTCACGGCAACGGAGTGACCGGCTCGCCGCACATCGGGCACTGAACCTGGTCGACCGGCCGGTCGTCGTCGGTGCGGCCCTGGTAGCCGCAGTAGTCACACACCCATCTCGTACTCAACGTGCTGTCCCTTCTCAGTCGTCGGACCCGCGTCGCGGGTGGGTCACGATCACCCGCAGGGCCTGCCGGAGCGTCTCGACGGTCGCCTTCCAGGCGCGGCCCTGGTCGAAGCACACGTCGGCCTCGTCGGTGTCGTCGGCGATCAGCGCGGCGTCGGCGGAGTTGCGCCAGGTGATCTCCTGCTCGCTGGCCCTGGTCAGCAGGGACAGCACGAGGTCTCGGTCGTAGCCGCACACGCTGGCCGCCAGCTCGGGGTCGACGCCCTCGCCCTCGGGGTCGAGCTGCAGCAGGGTCAGCAGCGCCGGGTGCAGGCTCGTCTCCTCCGGCTCCCCCGCGTCGTCGGCGTCGTCCCCGTCGGCATTCTCGTCGTCGGCCTCGTCGTCGTCCGGCTCCGGGTCGAGCCCGAGCCGGCCGCCCACACGAGCAGCGAGGTCGTCGTCGACCCGGTCGATCACCTCGGCCATCGCGGCCACCAGCGCCCGCAGGTTACGGGGCGCGAACGGGGCGGCCGGGAGGTGCAGCGTCGCGAGCACGGCGTCGTTGAGCAGCACGAACTTGACCATGCGGGTGTCGCGGTTGAGCACCGCCACCTCGAAGGCGGCGCGCTCCTTGTCGAGCGCCCCGCGGACCACGAACGAGAACATCTCGACCACGGGCGCCTCGTCGTTCACGCGTACGAACAGCAGCGCCGAGCCGGTGGGAAGCGGGATGTCGCCGTCCTCGTCGAGCTCGATCGCCGGCCCGCCCGGCGGGGTCAGCGCCGCCGCGACCAGCTCGCGCAGGTGGTCGGCCGACTCCGGCATCACCGCGAGTGGCTCGTCCGCCGGCCAGGTCCCGGGCCCCTCCAGCTCGCCGCTCCCGTCCGTGCCGCTCGTGGGCGGCGGCTCCGGCCAGTCGAGGAAGGCCGGGTGCGGGACGCCGAACACGTCGCGCAGCGCCGCCACCGCCATCGCGGCCAGCCGGTCGCCCTCGCGGCGCCCGGCGTCGAGGTAGAAGTTGGCGGACCCCTCGTCGGGCTCCTCCCCGGCACCGTGCGTCGGCTCGAGCCAGCCGAGCGCCGCCAGCGTCTCGGCGCCGGCCTCGTCGAGGGCCACCTCCGCGTCGAGGTACTCGTTGCTCGACACCTCCGCGCGGACCAGGTCGTCGCCCCAGGCGCAGAACTGCACGTACGGCGCGGCACCGGTCGCGTCCTCGCCGAGCCAGGTCTCGGCGTCGACGACCAGCACGTCGTCGTCCTCCATCGCCACCACGTGGTCGGCGAGGCTCGACTGGAACCGGCTCCACGCGCGCATGGTGGAGCGGTCGAGGTCGAGATCGTCGTACTCCGCCACTGCGGACCCCCTTGTTTCCCCCGTTGGACCACCACCGTATCGGCGAGCACCGACATACCCACGGGGTCGCCGCGGGCCGGAACTGGACCGTGCAGGGCCCGGCGGGTGTAGCGTCGAGCCGCCGCCTCCGGGCGGTTGGAGGGGAGTATTCCTCCCGCGGCAGTGTCGTCATCACGGAACGCCTGAGAGGGCGTTCCCGGCACCGCCGGCCCCCTCAGGTTGGGGGCGGAAGAGACCTCCGGACCTGTCGCTGCCGAGCGGCTGCTGTGCGGGCCAGCACGCAGGGTTACCGTGCGGGGCTGCTGACGACGTTCGGAGGTTACTCGGTGTCCACCGTCTCTCCCGAGATCTGGATCGCCACCATCGCGGGGCTGGTCGCGATCGTGGTGCTGGACCTGA
>CBFGZI010000004.1:0-65348 GCA_965653225.1 uncultured Propionibacteriales bacterium
GCCGCGGGCGCTGGACTTGGCCGCCGCCCGCCGTTCGCGGCGTAGCCGACGATGGAGGTGCGCGTAGACACACTATGGGCCCCGACCGTGCGGGTCGGGCCCACTCGTCGATGGTGGAGCTGGCGGGAATCGAACCCGCGTCCTCTGGCGAAGAACCAGGTCTTCTCCGGGCGCAGTCTGTCATGTCGCTTTTCTCAGCCTCAGCACTCAGACAGACATGTTGCTGACAGGCTCAGCCGCTGTAGATGTCCCGGTCAGACCCCGCGGCCGGGTCTGACCAGCAAGCCTCCTCAATGAGGCCAGGCACTGGGTCGGAGGCGCTCCCAGGCTGACCCTTCACCAGTCGCCTCAGGCGGCGAGGGCGAAGTCAGTGCGCTTAGAGTTGGCACTTATTGGTTTCCAGAGATCGTTTACGAGATGACCCTGGATCCTCGGCCCGCTTCCCCTGGATCTACTCGTCCAGAGTCGAAACCGTTCAGCCCCTCTTGAGTTGTCAAGCACTTACCAGCGTACCGGGTCCAACCGACACACTCCCCTGCATATTCCGCCTTCCCCGGCTCAGGCGCTGCCGGAGACGGTGTGGCTGACGCCGACTCCGCCGCGCGTCTGCCCGCCGAACCGGGCGATCTCGCGCTGTAGGTCCAGCGGCCGGATGCCCTTGCCCGCCTCGCGGTCGGCGTCGGTGAGCAGGGCGGCGGGGATGATCCACACGATCTCGAACTCCAGGCCGTTCGGGTCGCGACCGTAGAGGCTCTTGGTGGTGCCGTGGTCGGAGGAGCCGCTCAGCGCGTCCGCCTCGGCCAGCCGCAGGGCCACCCGCTGCAGCTCGTCGAGCGTGTCGACCTCCCACGCCAGGTGGTACAGGCCCACCGTGCTGCGGCCCGCGCCCGACGGGCCGGCGCCGGGGACCTCGAACAGGCCCAGGTCGTGGTCGTTGGTGGAGTCGGCGGCCTTGAGGAAGGCAGCGCCCTTCAGTCCACCCATGTCGACCTGCCGGAAGCCGAGCACGTCGGTGTAGAACTCGACGCTGCTCTGCAGGTCGCTGACGAACAGGACCGCGTGGTTGAGCTGGAAGATACCCATCGCTGACGCTCCGTGCGTAGTGGGGAACACCTTTGACGATAGGCTCAACTAGTTGAAGCGTCAACTTATTCCGGGTGGCCGAAGAGCCTGACCGCGTTGTCCCAGCAGACCCGCCGCAGCCAGTCCTCACCCATCCCGAGCCCGGCCAGCGCGGACAGCTGCTCGGCGTAGGCGTAGGGGATGTTCGGGAAGTCGCTGCCCAGCAGCACCTTGTCGCCCAGCGCCCGCACCCGCGGCAGCAGTGACGGCGGGTACGGCGCCATGCCCTCGAAGAACGCGGTGAACACCATCGTGGTGTCCAGGTGCACCCGGTCGTACCGCTCGGCCAGCGCGAGGAAGTCGTGGTACTCCGGTGCGCCCATGTGCGCGATCACCGCGGTCAGCCGCGGGTGCCGCGCGAGCACGTCGGCGACCGGTCCGGGCCCGGTGTTCTGGTTGGGCACCGGCCCGCTGCCGGCGTGCACCACCACGGGCAGCCCGGACTCCGCGATCTGGCCCCACACCTCGTCCAGCAGCGGGTCCCGCACGTCGAAGTCACCGACCTGCACGTGCACCTTGAACACCTCGACGCCGTCGTCGAGCAGCTCGCCGACGTAGCCTGCGGCCTCCGGCTCGGGGTAGAAGGTCGCCGAGTACAGGCACTCCGGCGTCTGCTCGGCGAACTCGCCGGCCCAGCCGTTGAGGAAGCCGGCCACACCGGGCTTGTGCGCGTACGGCAGCGCGGTGAACCGGCGCACGCCCAGTGCACGCAGGTGCTCGACGCGCTCCTCGTCGCTCCACCGGTAGGCGATCGGCCACTCGCGGCCGACCAGCGGACCGCGCCCGTCGAAGTGCTCCCACACCCGCCGCATGATCTTCTCGGGCAGGAAGTGCACGTGCGCGTCGAACAGCCCCGGCAGGCCGAGCGCCTGCCAGAACGCGGGCACCTCGGTGTCGTGCTCGGGTCGCAGCACGCTCTAGATCCTTCCCTTCGCGCGGCGGCCCATCTCCACCGCCGCCTCGCGCTCGGCCTGCCGCTTGGCGATCGCGTGCCGCTTGTCGTAGGCCTTCTTGCCCCGGGCCAGCGCGATCTCGACCTTGGCGCGGCCGTCCTTGAAGTACAGCGACAGCGGCACCAGCGTCAGCCCGCGCTCACGCACCCGCGCGTCGATGCGCTCGATCTCGCGGCGGTGCAGCAGGAGCTTGCGCGCGCGCCGCGGCTCGTGGTTGGTCCAGGTGCCCTCGGTGTACGGCGGGATGTGCACGCCCTGCAGCCACACCTCGCCGTCGCGTACCTCCGCGAAGCCGTCCACCAGTGAGGCCCGCCCGGCGCGCAGCGACTTCACCTCGGTGCCGGTCAGCGCCAGACCGGCCTCGTAGGTGTCCTCGACGTGGTAGTCGTGGCGAGCCTTGCGGTTCTGCGCCACGAGCTTGCGACCGTGCTCCTTGGCCATGGCGACCATCCTGCCGTGCGGTCCCAAGTGACCTTCCGCCTGGTGGCCTCAAGACCGTGAGGCGTCAGTGCTCTGACGGGTCGGGGCCGTGAGGCATCCAGGCCGTGGCGGGTCGAGGGCCCCGAGGCGTCGATGCCGTTCCGGGTCGGGGCCGTGACGCGTCAAATCTGCCGGGGCCACGCCTTTGGCTTGGCCCGACTTGACCGGCAGATTTGACGCCTCACATCTCGCAGGTTGCCTCTTCGCAGCCAACTGTGCTCACAGCCAGGTCATGGGGTTAACGGTGTCTCCGTTCTCGTAGACCATGAAGTGCAGGTGGCAACCCGTGCTGTAGCCGGTGGTGCCGGAGTAGGCGATGACCTCACCCTGCTGCACGTGCTCGCCGGGCGAGGCCACGAACGACGTCAGGTGGTTGTACGACGTCTGCAGGCTGACGCCGTCGACGACGCCGTGGTCGAGCATCAGCTGGTTGCCGTACCCGGTGCTGTAGTACTCCGACATCACGCGTCCGTCGGCGGCCGCGTGCACGGGGGTGCCGCAGGGGACGCCGAAGTCGGTGCCGTCGTGGAGCTCCCAGATGTGCAGGATCGGGTGGAACCGCATGCCGTACGGCGAGGTGATGGGGCCGTTCGCCGGGTAGATGAGGTCACTGGAGGAGCTGGCGGCGGCGCGGGCCGCCTTCGCCGCCTTGGCGCGGGCCAGCGCCGCCGCGCGCCGCCGCGCGAGCGCTTCCAGCTTGTTCTGGATCTGTTCACGTTCGTCGGCCAGGTTGTGCACCTGCGCCAGGTCTGCCTCTCGGGCGTCCCGGGCCTCGCGCCTCGCGCTCGCGCGCACCGACACCAGCTGGGACACCTTCTGCTCGGCGGCCTGGGCCTCCGACTCCAGCGACTGCTTGCGCTCGAGGTTGCGGGCCGCCGCGGCGCGTTGCTCGGCGACCTCCGCCTTGGCCTTCTGGACCTCCTCCTCGTTGACCTTCAGCAGCACCTCGGACGCCCTGAGCCGGGCGAACGAGTTGGCCTGCTTGGCGGAGATGCTGTCGACCGCCTCCATCTGCGTCGACAGGCTCGCCGGGGTCTCGGACTTCAGGAAGACCCGCAGCTCGAGGAAACGGTTGTCGGTGTTCTGGAAGCTGTCGGCAGCGAAGTCCGCGAGCTGGTTGCGCTGATGCATCACCGCGTGCTGACCCTCGACGAGGTCGGCACGCGCCTGGGTCAGCCGGTCCTTAGCGTCATCGAGACGCTGCTGCATGAGCTGGTCGTAGGCGGTCGCGTCCGCGAGCTTGTCGCGGGTGTGCGCGAGGTGCTGCTGCGCGGCCGAGAGCTGGGTCTGCGCGTCCTCGAGGCGCTGCACCGCGCGGTTGAGCCGCCGGCTGGAGTGGGTGAGGTCTCCGCGCGCGTTCTGCAGACGCTCGGTGACCTGGCTTCGTCGGTGTTTGAGGCCACCCTCGTCGGAGCCCCATGCGGTCAGGGCCGGCAGGCCCAAGGCAGTCACGAGCAGACCGGCCGCGCCCGCAGCCGTCCATCGGTTGGCAACCACGGCTCAAACCAAACTGTAGGGGAAGTGTTCGGTCGAGCCGAGAGTAATGGCTCTAGGTCACACCCTGAGGTATTTGCGTGTCATCACGAGTGTCGGAACGATCGCGAGCGCCAGACCGCCGACGGTGATCCAGCCCATCGCGACGAACGCGTCGCCCCAGTCGACCCATGCCATGAGGTGGCTTTGCCCATGCAGGCTGGGATAGACGAACCAGTTCATCAGTGCCGCGACGGCACCGCACGCGAAGCCGACGCCGAACAACGCGGCGATCATCGACTCGAGCAGGAACGGCAGCTGGATGTACCAGCTCGACGCACCGACGAGCCGCATGATGCCGATCTCGCGTCGTCGGGCGAACGCCGCCAGCCGGATGGTGTTGGAGACCTGCAGGACCGCCGAGATGACCAGCAGACCGGCCAGCCACAGCGCTCCCTCTTGTAGTCGGTTCATGCCGTTGTACAGCGGGTCGAGCACGTCACGAAGGTCCTGGACGGAGTCGACACCGGGCATGCCCTCGACGAGGCTGCTGACCTTGCCGTAGTTCTGCGGGTTGTACAGCGTGATCCAGTACGACTCCTTCAGGTCCTTGGGCTTGACCTGGTTGTAGTACCGCTGCTCGGCCTTGTCGTCGGAGACGTAGATCTGCTTGAACTTCTTGTACGCCGTCTGCTGCGACTCCCACCGGAAGAAGTTGACGTACTTGCTCTGCCGCAGCTGCTGCTCGATCTCGTTCTTCTGCTGCTGGGTCACCGCACCGCTCACGCAGTTGGCGGAGGTAGACCTGGCGTTGCACAGGTAGGTCACCACCTGCAGCTTGTTGCCCAGCGTGTCCTCGGCCTTGGCCACCTGGGTGTTGAGCAGAATTCCGATGGCGACCAGCGTCATCGACACCGCGATCGTGACGATCACCGAGATCACCATCGACAGGTTGCGCTTGAGACCCTGGGCCAGGTCGGAGAACACGTAGGTCATCTGCATGGGCTTGCAATACTCCTGAGGGCTCGCTCGGTGCGGACGCTGAGGTCGGCCGAGGACTCAGCTCTGGTAGCCGTAGACGCCGCGGAACTGGTCGCGGACGACCAGCCCGCCGTGCAGCTCGATGACGCGCTTGCGCATCTGGTCGACGATGCCGGCGTCGTGGGTCGCCATGATCACGGTCGTGCCGGTGCGGTTGATCCGGTCGAGCAGCTTCATGATGCCGACCGACGTGGACGGGTCGAGGTTTCCGGTGGGCTCGTCGGCGATGAGGATCTGCGGACGGTTGACGAACGCCCGGGCGACCGCGACGCGCTGCTGCTCACCGCCGGAGAGCTCGTCGGGCATCCGGTCGCCCTTGCCCTCCAGGCCCACCAGCTCCAGCGTCTCGGGCACCACCCGTCGGATGTGCCGGCGCGGCTTGCCGATCACCTGCAGCGCGAACGCGACGTTCTCCGCGACGGTCTTGTTCGGCAGCAGCCTGAAGTCCTGGAACACGGTGCCGATCTGGCGCCGCAGACCGGGGACTTTCCAGCTGGCCATCCGGTTGAGCTCCTTGCCGGCGACGTAGACGCGTCCCTTGCTGGCGCGTGCCTCGCGCAGCACGAGCCGAAGGAACGTCGACTTCCCCGAGCCCGACGCCCCGACCAGGAACACGAACTCGCCCCGGTCGATGTCGACATCGACGTTGTCCAGCGCCGCGCGACGCTGGCCCGCATAGGTCTTGGTGACTTTCTCGAAGCGAATCACAGGCAGCGGTGACCGGGGTTGGTTACAGGAGGCTTCGCCACCGGGGGGCGGCGCCGGTCGTCAGAGAGTGTAAGGGACCAACCGGCCACAAGGGCTTGCGGCTCGCCTGTGGCGCGACATAGGCCACATCGGGAGTCGCCGGGTTTTACCTGGGTAGGCTCCCGAACAACCGACGAGAGGCGGCCCTCGTGTGCGGCATCGTGGCGATCCACGACCCTTCCCCCGGCGGTGCGGCTGCCCACACCGAGACCGGCGCACGCATGCTGGCCCGGCTGTCCCACCGCGGACCCGACGGCTCGGGTCACCGGCTCGTCGGAGCGACCTGGCTCGGGCACACCCGTCTCTCGATCGTCGACCTGGCTGGCGGACACCAGCCGATGGGCGACCCGACGGGCCGACGCTGGGTCGTCTGCAACGGCGAGATCTACAACCACCACGTCGTTCGCGCCAGCCTCGACTGGGGGTTCCGGACCCGCTCCGACAGTGAGGTGGCGCTGGCCGTCGTCGGCGCGCACGGCCCCGCCGGCATCTCCCGGCTGCGCGGCATGTTCGCGTTCGTGACCGCTACGTCGGGTGGGCAGACGGTGGCCGCCCGTGACCGCCTCGGGGTCAAACCGCTGTACTGGGCCCGCGTCGGGTCGTGCACGCTGTTCGCCTCCGAGCTCGGTGCGTTCGAGCCGGAGCACCGCGCACACGTCGAGGAGTTCCCGCCCGGCTTCTGGTGGACACCCCACGACGGTCTGGTGAGCTACCACGAGCTCGACGACGAGCACGCGCTGTTCGCCACCCCGGAGGAGGCCCGGAGCGATTTGCGCGAGACGCTCGTCGAAGCCGTGCGCCGCCGGATGATGGCCGACGTGCCCGTGGGCGTGTTCCTGTCCGGTGGCCTGGACTCCAGCATCGTGGCGGCAATCATGACCCACCTCGCCGCGCCCGGGCAGACCATCCACTCCTTCGCCGCCGGAACGGCCGACAGCACCGACCTCGCCGCGGCACGTCTGGTGGCCGAGCATCTGGGGCTGGAGCACCACGAGCGCGTCTACACCGCCGACGACGTGGTGACCGCGCTGCCGGCGGTGGTGAGGTCCATGGAGTCCTTCGAGCCGTCCCTCGTACGCAGCGCCGTGCCCAACTACCTGCTGGCCGAGCTGGCCGCGCGGCAGGTCAAGGTCGTGCTCACGGGCGAGGGCGCCGACGAGCTGTACGCCGGCTACGACCACCTCAGGGAGATCACCGACGCCGCCGACCTGCAGGCCGAGCTGGTGCGCAGCGTCGAGGGGCTGCACAACCTGAACCTGCAGCGCTGCGACCGGGTCACGATGGCGCACGGGCTGGAGGCGCGGGTGCCGTTCCTCGACCTGGACGTGATCGCCACGGCCCAGCGGGTGCCGATCGAGTGGAAGCTGCCCGGTGAGCTCGGCCAGGAGAAGCGCATCCTGCGCGAGTCGTTCGACGGCTGGTTGCCCTCGGAGGTGCTGTGGCGGCGCAAGGAGCAGTTCGGTGACGGCAGCGGCACCGCGGCGGTGATGACCGAGCGCGCCCGCGAGCTCGCCCCGGACGACGACTGGCGCGCGGTCGAGCTGCGCGGACTTCCGCCGGCCCGCAGTCGCGAGGAGCTCGGCTACCAGCGCATCTTCCACGAGCACCTGCGCGGTGTTCGGGTCGACCGGCTCCTCGGGCGATTCGCCACCGCGTGAGCCCGGGATCGGTCGAGGCCGCCACCGGCCTGCCCGCTCTGGACGCGACCGCGCTGCTGGAGAGGATGCGGGCGGGCGAGGTCGACACGGTCGAGGTGCTCGCCGCACACCAGAGTCGCATCGACGCGACCGAGCCGCTGGTGCACGCGCTCGTGCACCGCGTGACCGACGTGACCGCTGCGACCGCCGGCGTGGCGGAAGCCGGGGGGACGCTCGCGGGCCTGCCCGTCGTGGTCAAGGACAACGTCGCAGTCGCGGGCATGCCCCTTACCTGCGCATCGCGCGCCCGGCTGGACGAGCCGCCGGCGACGTCCGACGCCGAGCTGGTCCGGCGCATCAGGCGCGCCGGCGGCGTCGTCATCGCGAAGGCCAACCTCGACGAGTTCGCGATGGGTGCGTCGACGGAGACGTCGTGCTTCGGTCCCACCCACAACCCGCTGGCGCTGGACCGTACGCCGGGCGGGTCCAGCGGCGGGTCCGCGGCGACCGTCGCGGCGTTCCAGGTGCCGCTGTCGATCGGCACCGACACCGGCGGGTCGACCCGCGAGCCCGCGGCGCAGTGCGGACTGGTCGGGACCAAACCGAGCCTGGGCTCGGTGCCGACCGAAGGCGTGGTGCCTTTCGCACCCAGCCTGGACCAGCCCGGCCCGCTGGCCCGCACCGTCGCGGATGCGGCGCTGCTGCATGACGTGATCGCCGGCACCGACGGCGAGCTCAGCCATGCCGCGATGCGCGGTGCGAGCAGCGACGACCTTCGCGGCCTGCGGGTGGCCGTGGTGCCCGAGCTGTGCGGGGAGCGCAACGCGGTCGGCGTCCGTGCGCGGTTCGGCGCCGCGCTCGACCTGCTCACCCGGCTCGGCGCGGAGGTCGTCGAGGTGTCCTGCCCGTCGGTGGAGACAGCACTCGAGACGTACTTCGCGATGTCCTCGGTGGAGTGCCTGCCGACGTTGGAGGGCCCGGCGGCCGGCGGCCTGCTCGGCGACGAGGCGCTGCGCCGCTTCGAGATCGGCGCGTCGCTCGTCGTCGAGCCCGGGGCGGTCGAGACGGCACACCTCGCGACGCTGCAGATGAAGGAGGAGCTCGACTCGGCCTTCGAGCAGGTGCCGGTGCTGCTCAGCCCGACGATGCCGACCACGGCGGCGCGGCTCGGTGGCTACCTGGACGACCCTCTCGCGGTACCCCGCACCGACTGCTGGACGGTTGTGGCCAACCTGTCCGGCGTACCCGCGCTGTCGCTGCCGAGCGGCCGGTCGCCCACCGACGGACTGCCGGTGGGCCTGCAGCTGATGGCGCCGTTGCACCAGGACGCGCGGTTGTACGAGCTCGGCGCCACGCTCGAGGCGGCCGGTCTGGCCGACGCGGAGCCGTGCGCACCTGCGGCCGCGAACGCCGCCGGCACTGCGGACGCCGCGCGTCTCTAGTCGGTGCGGTCGAACAGCGCGGTCCCCAGCCCCAGCAGTACGACGGTCACCACGGCCACCAGCCCCAGCTGCAGCGGCACCGGGACCTCCCAGCCCCACCAGGTGATGGTCGGGTCGAGCTGCGCGCGCACCGCCGGCGGTACGCCGAGCACGTCGAACATGCCCGCGCGCATCGGCTGCACCGCGTAGGTCAGCGGGTTCAGCTTGGTCGCGACGGCCAGCCAGCCGGGCAGGTTGGCCAGCGGGAACAGCGTGCCGGACAGGAACATCATCGGCATGATGATCAGCTGCGACAGCGGCATCGCGGCCTGGATCTGCTTGACCCGCACCGACAGCAGGATGCCCATGGCGGTCAGCATCAGCGCGCCAAGGAACAGGCACAGCAGGAAGAACAGGAACAGCACCGGGTCGTACGGCACGCCCACCACTCCGGCCAGCGCCAGCAGCACCAGGCTCTGCAACGTCGCCGTGGTCGCACCGCCCAGGCACTTGCCGACGAGGATCGCGGGGGTGCCGACCGGCGCGACCAGCATCTCGCGCAGGAAGCCGAACTCCCGGTCCCAGACCAGCGAGATGCCGGAGAACGCGGCGGTGAACAGCACCGACATCGCCAGCACGCCGGGGTAGAGGAACGTACGGAAGTCGATGGACCCGCCGGTGTCGACGACGCTGGACAGGCCCGTGCCCATCACGAACAGGAACAGCAGCGGCTGCAGCAGCATCGCGAACATCCGGGCCCGGTCGCGCCGGAAGCGGATCATCTCGCGGCGCCAGACCATGCTGGCGGCACGGAGCTCATGGCGCAGGCCCGCCGGCGCGAGCGTGACCGCGGCGGGGGTCAGAGTCTGGTCGGTCGTGGTCACCGGTTCATCATCCTCACGAAGGCGGGGGTCGGACGTCCGGCGCGAGCCTCGGCGTCGCGGATCGTGGTGCCGGTGTAGGTCATGAACACGTCGTCGAGGCTGGGCCGGGTGACGGTGACGGTCTCGACGGGGACGCTGAGCTCGGCGAACAGCCGCGGCACGAACTCCGCGCCGCCGGGTACGGCGAAGGTGACGGCCTGCTCGTGGATGGCCGCCTCGATGCCGAAGCCGCTGCGCAGCTGGGCGATGGCCGCCTGGTCGTCGGCGGTGCGGATCTGCACCCGGTCGGCGCCGATCCCGCTCTTCAGCGCGTCGGGGGTGTCGATCACCGCGATCTCGCCCTCGTTCATGATCGCGATGCGGTCGCAGTTCTCCGCCTCGTCCATGTAGTGGGTAGTGACGAACACCGTGATCCGCTCGCGCCGGCGCAGCTCGGCGATGTACTCCCAGATCGAGGCCCGCGTCTGCGGGTCGAGCCCGATCGTCGGCTCGTCGAGGAACAGCACGTGCGGTGAGTGCAGCAGCCCGCGCGCGATCTCCAGGCGTCGCCGCATGCCGCCGGAGTAGGTCTGCACCAGGTCGGCGCGACGCTCGTGCAGACCGACCATCGCCAGCACCTCGTCCATCCGCACCCGCAGCTGCGCACGCGGCACGCCGTACAGCTCGCCGTGGAACCGCAGGTTCTGCTCGGCGGTGAGGTAGGCGTCCAGCGTCGGCTCCTGGAAGACCAGGCCGATGTTGCGGCGTACCTCGTTGCGTGACGCGAGCACGTCGTAGCCGGCCACCTCCGCGTGGCCGGAGGTGGGGTTGGCGAGGGTGCACAGGATCTTGATGGTGGTGGTCTTGCCGGCGCCGTTCGGCCCGAGGAAGCCGAACACCTCGCCCTCGGCCACCTCGAAGTCGATCCCCCGCACGGCCTCGACCGCACCGTATGTCTTGGTCAGCCCCCTGACCGTCACCGCCGCCATACCGCCGCTCCCCTCCACTGGCCCGAGTGTGGCCGAGCCACTCTAACACTGTTAGAGTGCGATGTCATGGCCGTGACGCAACGCGACATCGTGATCACCGCGGTCGGTCTGCTGCAGGAGCAGGGCCTCGACGGCGTGACCTTCCGCCGCATCGCCGCGGAGCTCGGGGTCGCGGCACCCACGCTGTACTGGCACGTCGAGAGCAAGCGCGAGCTGCTCGACCTGGTGGCCGAGGAGCTGCTGCGCCGGCACAGCGCCACGCTGATGGACCGACCCGCCCCCGGTCAGCCGTGGTGGGAGTGGCTGGAACAGCGCTCACGCGAGATGTTCGACGCGCTGGTGGAGACCCGCGACGCTCCCGCCGTGCTGGCGGGCAACCGGCCCAGCCCGGAGTCGCTGCCGGGGATCGAGGCCGTGCTCGACACCCTCGTCGGAGCGGGCATCCCGCCGGCGGACGCGCAGCAGGCGCTGTTCTCGATCGGGGCCTACATCGTCGGCTCGGCAAGCGAGTGCCAGGCCGAGCAGGCACGCGCCGCCGACAACCCGCCGGGCGACGCGCAGCTCGCGGTGGCGCTGCGCGAGGGGCGCTTTCCCACGCTGCACGCCGCGATGCAGGGGCTGGTCGAGCAGCCCCCGCACGCGACGTTCGAGTACGGGCTCCGGCTGCTGGTCGACGGCCTCAGGGTGCGGTACGCCGCCGCAGAGGCCGACGCCTCCGGCTACTCGGTCAGTGGCTGACCGCGACGTACTTGGTCTCCAGGAACTCCTCGATCCCCTCGAAGCCGCCCTCGCGGCCGATGCCGCTGGCCTTCACGCCGCCGAAGGGCGCCGCGACGTTGGACACCATGCCCTGGTTGAGACCGACCATGCCGGACTCGAGCGCCTCGGAGACCCAGATGCCGCGGTTGATGTCCTGCGTGTACGCGTACGACACCAGGCCGTGCTCGGTGTCGTTGGCCATCCGTACGGCCTCCTCGTCGTCGGAGAAGGTGTAGACCGGCGCGACGGGACCGAAGATCTCCTCCTCGTACATGCGGGCGTTCGGCGGCACGTCGGTCAGGACCGTCGGCGGGTAGAAGTAGCCCGGGCCCTCCTGGGTCTTGCCGCCGCACACCGCGGAGGCGCCCTTCTCCAGCGCGTCGTCGACGAGGTCGCGGACCTTGTCGCGCTGCTTGGCCTCGACCAGCGGCCCGACCTGCACACCCTCGTCGGTGCCACGGCCCACGCGCAGCGCGCTCATCCGCTCGGCCAGCTTGGCGGAGAACTCCTGCGCCACCGACTCGTGCACGAGGAAGCGGTTGGCGGCCGTGCACGCCTCACCGATGTTGCGCATCTTGGCCAGCATCGCGCCGTCGATGACCTTGTTCATGTCGGCGTCGGAGAACACCAGGAACGGCGCGTTGCCGCCGAGCTCCATCGACACCTTGAGCACCCGCTGGCCCGACTGCTCGATCAGCGTGCGGCCGACCTCGGTGGAGCCGGTGAAGGTCAGCTTGCGCAGCCGCGGGTCGCGGATCAGCGGCTCCATCACCTTGCCGGTGCTCCTGGTGGTCACGACGTTGAGCACGCCGCCAGGCAGCCCGACCTCCTCGAGGATGCCGGCCAGCGCGAACATGCTCAGCGGCGTGAGCGAGGCCGGCTTCATCACCATCGTGCAGCCCGCGGCGATCGCGGGACCGATCTTGCGAGTGCCCATGGCCAGCGGGAAGTTCCACGGCGTGATCATCAGCGAGGGCCCGACCGGCTGCTTCATCGTCATCATCCGGCCCACGCCGTTGGGCGCGGTCGACCAGCGACCGTGGATGCGGACGGCCTCCTCGGAGAACCAGCGGAAGAACTCCGCGGCGTAGGTGATCTCGGCCTTCGACTCCGTCAGCGGCTTGCCCATCTCCAGCGTCATCAGCAGCGCCAGGTCGTCGGCGCGCTCGGTGATCACCTCGAACGCACGGCGCAGGACCTCCCCGCGTTCGCGCGGCGGCGTCTTGGCCCAGTCGGCCTGCGCGGCGCAGGCGGCGTCAAGTGCCGACTTGCCGTCAGCCACGCTGCCGTCGGCGACCTCGACGAGGGTGTCGCCGGTCGACGGGTCCTCCACCGGGAGGGTCTTGCCGCCCTCGGCGTCTCGCCACTGCCCGCCGATGAACAACCCGGTGTTGACCGACTCGACAACCGACCGCTCGCGCTCACTGACTGTCATGGAAACTGGCCTCCCGTCACGTGGTCCTGCCCCAAGCCGACCACGCGGGCCGCGCCGAGACAACCCCGGCCCCCGATCGGGGCGGGACGACCCTGGGGATACCGGTGCGTAACCGCGCCAGGATCTTTGGCGCGTCACTGAAACCGGGTGGTCAGTTCTGTGCGGCCTTGTCGGCGCCGCGCCGCCAGCGGATGCCGGCCTCGATGAAGTCGTCGATCTCGCCGTCGAACACGGCCTGGGTGTTGCCGGTCTCGTACTCGGTGCGCAGGTCCTTGACCATCTGGTACGGGTGCAGCACGTAGGAGCGCATCTGGTCGCCCCACGAGCCCTGGACGTCGCCGCGGAGCTCGTCGAGGGTGGCCCGCTCCTCGGCCCGCTTCAGCGCCAGCAGCTTGGCCTTGAGGATCACCATCGCGCTGGCCTTGTTCTGCAGCTGGCTCTTCTCGTTCTGGCAGCTGACCACCACGCCTGACGGGAGGTGGGTCAGGCGGACGGCGGAGTCGGTGGTGTTGACGCTCTGCCCGCCGGGACCGCTGGAGCGGTAGACGTCGACCCGGATCTCCTCCTCGGGGATGTCGATCTCGTCGGTCTGCTCCAGGACGGGGACCACCTCGACCGCGGCGAACGAGGTCTGGCGGCGACCCTGGTTGTCGAACGGGCTGATCCGGACCAGCCGGTGGGTGCCGGACTCGACCGAGAGCGTGCCGTAGGCGTACGGCGCCTTGACCGCGAACGTGACGCTCTTCAGCCCGGCCTCCTCGGCGTAGGAGGTGTCGTAGACCTCGACGGGGTACTTGTGCCGCTCGGCCCAGCGGTTGTACATGCGCATCAGCATCTCGGCGAAGTCGGCCGCGTCGACGCCGCCCGCGCCGGAGCGGATCGTGACCAGCGCCTCGCGCGCGTCGTACTCGCCGGACAGCAGGGTGCGTACCTCCAGCGCCTCGATGTCCTTGCCGACCTTGACCAGCTCGGCCTCGGCCTCGGCGCGGGTCTCGGCGGCCAGCTCGGCGTCGTCCTCCTCCTCGGCGAGCTCGAACATCACCGGCAGGTCCTCGAGGCGCTTGCGCAGAGAGGACGCGCGCTCGAGGTCGTTCTGCAGGGTGTTGAGCCGGCCGGTGACCCGCTGCGCGTTGGCCTGGTCGTCCCACAGGTCGGGCGCGGACACCTGCTCCTGCAGCTCCTCGATCTCGCGGCGCATGCCCTCGGGGTCGAGCACCTGCTCGATCGTGTGCATGGTCGCGGCGAGCTGCTTGATCTGGGTGTCGGTGTCGGGTCCAGCCACGATCCTCAAGCCTACGTCACGCGCACAGACGCTCCTGAGTGTGACGAGGAGGCGTTCCTCAGGTCAGCCGGGCAGGAACGACAGCCGCACCTCGCGGTCCGGGTTGTCGACGTTGACGTCGACCAGGCAGATGCTCTGCCAGGTGCCCAGGGCCAGCCGCCCGCCGAGCACGGGGACCGAGGCGTACGGCGGGACCATCGCCGGCAGCACGTGCGACCGGCCGTGCCCGGGCGAACCGTGCCGGTGCCTCCAGCGGTCGTCGGCCGGGAGCAGGTCCGCCAGCGCGGCCACCAGGTCGTCGTCGCTGCCCGCACCGGTCTCGATGATCGCCAGCCCGGCGGTCGCGTGCGGGACGAACACGTGCAGCAGCCCGTCCGCCTCGTCGCGGACGAAGTCGGCGCACCGGCCGGTGATGTCGACGACCGCGTCGTCGGTTCCGGTGGTCAGGGCGAAGGTCTCGCTGCGCATGCCGCCCATGCTCGCAAACCCGCGCCGCCGCTCGACGAGTGGCGCCTTGCGGGGGTCGTCGCCCGACGAGTGGCGCGTTGCGCAGGACCAGAGGACCACCCCCACGCAACGCGCCAGTCGACGGCGAGCCGGCCGGGCTGCTCAGCCCGCGCCGGCCCGAGCGGCGGCGGTGGCCGTACGCAGGGACTGCTCCAGGTTGTCGGCTGCCTTCTGGAACGCGGCCGCGTCGTTTGCCTGCGCCGCCTCGGCCAGGGCCGGCAGCGGCTGCGCGGCGTAGCCGGTGGTCAGCCCCGGTGCGTAGACCTGGTGCTTGAACCAGGGCCGCGACGGGATGCCGTCCGGCTGTGTCAGCGACTCCTCCTGCGCCAGGATCGCCTGGTTGACCGCGTCGACGTCGGCCTGCTCCCGTGCGGTCACGCCACCGGCGGCCAGCTGGTCGCCGCGGGCCTCCAGCGCCTGGGTCGCGTCCAGCCACTCCTTCGCCTGCGCGGTCGCGCCGGCCAGGCTGGTGCCCGCCGGGGCGTTCGGTTCCATGTCGGCGAGTAGCTGCAGGGTCTCCTGCGCATAGTCGCTGTAGCGCATCGGGATCACGCTGTCGGTGGCCAGCCGCAGCGCCACCAGGCCGGACACCTCTGCGGCGCCGGTCTCGGAGCGGTAGCCCGGGTCGACGATCTCCTCGATGGAGCGAGTGTTGTCGTACGCGGAGTGGTAGAGCCCCCAGTCGCCGGAGTAGCCGATGTCGGTGGAGGCGACGCCGACGTGCTGCAGGAACGCGGTGTAGTCCGAGCCGGAGCCCAGCCGGCCAACGTCGGGGTGAGCACTGCCCTTGGAGGACCCGGCCCAGGCGTCGTAGACCGACCCGGCGCCGACGGGGTTGTCCACCTGCTTCGTGGTCGAGTAGAGCAGCTGGTCCAGCGCGGGCACGGCGCCCGCGTGGAAGTCCGACCCGCCGGTGATGTCCATGTTCACGTAGGCCACGGCGTTCTGGCGCAGCTGGTTCTCACGGGCCTCGGCGTACTCGGTGGAACCGAGCAGGCCGTACTCTTCCCCGTCCCAGCCGGCCAGCACGATGGTGCGGCGGGGGCGCCAGCCCTGCTGGTACAGCGCGCCCAGCGCGCGGGCGATCTCCATGGTCGAGACCCAGCCGGACTCGTTGTCGTTCGCACCGTACGCCCAGGTGTCGCGGTGCCCGCCGACGAGCACCTCCTGACCCGGCTGCTCGGTGCCGGGGATGCGCACGATGATGTTGCGCACCGGCACCTGCTGGTAGTCGATGTCGAGGTCGAGCCTGGCCGCGCTGCCGCCGGGTCCGAACCGGTACGGGAAGTCGAAGCCGCCCTGCCACTCCTGCGGCACCTGCGGCCCGTCGAGCCCGCGCAGCAGCGGCTCCGCGTCGCGGTAGGCGATCGGCGCGGTCGGCAGGTTCCCCAGGTTGCCGGCGTCGGCGGGGTCGAGCCGCGGCGTGCCCGGTGTCGAGGGCCGACCCGGGGTGAGCGGGTCACCCGGGTAGCGGTAGATCTGCTCGATGGAGCCGCGCTGGATGGCGTCCGGCGGACGCCACGGCCCGTTGGGGTAGACCGGGCCCCTGAGGTACCCGTCGTCCTCGGGATCGGAGTAGATCAGCATCCCGGCGGCGCCGTGCTGCTCGGCCAGGTCGGCCTTCACACCGCGGAAGTTCGCGCCGTAGCGCGCGAGCGCGATCTTGCCGGTGAGGTCGATCCCGCGGTTCTCGAGCTCTTGGAAGTCCTGCGGACGGCCGTAGTTGACGTAGACGACCTTCCCGGACACCTTGCCGGCCGGTGAGTACGCGTTGTAGGCGTCGGGGAGCTCGTCGGCGTGCGGCGTACCGGCCGGGACGTCCTCGAGCGAGTGCATGGACCGCTTCTGCGGGGCGGTCTGCTGCAACGTGATGTCGACCGGCCGGGAGGCGTAGACGGAGTACTCGTCCACGCTGACGTCGAGCCCGGCCGCACGCAGCTGCTGCACGGCGTAGTCGAGCCGCCGCGCGTTGCCCGGCGAGCCGATCGGTCCGACCTCGGCAGACATCTGCCGTGACCAGCGTTGCGGGCCCGCGCTGCTGACCTCGTCGAGGAAGGCCTGCTCGTACCCCTGCTGCCACTGACCCCCGCCGGGTTGGACGCCGGGGGCTGCCCTGCCGAGGTCGTTGGCGGACGCGGTCGTCTGGGGCACGAGCGCGAGGCTCGTCATCGCGGCAGCGACCAGGGCGGTGGTGCGTCGAGCTGACATGTCAGACCTCCGTGGATGTTCTTCACTATCGGAACCAGCCACGCATGGCAACCCCTCGGTGACGTACGGCAACCTCTGTGACGTACGGGGCGCATCCCACCAAGTCACCCGACGGGGACCGCGGCGGAGGCGATCCCGTCGATCCACGGGTCGGCGGTCCAGCCCGGCGGAGGCAGCGGCAGGTGCAGCGGTGCGGACAGGTGCACGGTGACCGAGTCGCCGGCGGGCATCACCTGGTACGCGAGTCCGTGGAACCGCCGGTAGGCATCGCTTTGGGCCAGGTAGGTGGCGACGTACTCCCGGGCCGCGACCGGGTCGATCTGGGCGGTGTCGCCGAGCCCGCTCACGTAGACCTGCTCACCCTGCACGCCGTTCGCGGCGGCGAGCGCGGCGCCGTCGGCGAGACCGTCGAGCGCCTGGCGCCGCAGGTAGGCCGCGGACGCGTCGACCACGACGCCGACGAGCATCAGCGCGATGAGGAAGAAGCCGAGGATCAGCAGCGACGCCTGCCCGCGTTCGGTGCCCCACCGGTTCACGGCCGGGCCTCTCGGAACGTGCCGTACGGCGCCCGGTGCGTGCTGCTGACGTAGATGCTCGGGGTCTGGCCGCCGAAGAAGCCGGGCACCAGCGGGAGCGCGACGTCGAGCCCGAGCGACACCACCACGACCGACCCCGGCTGCAGGCATGACTGCGGGAGGGGCTCGCAGGTGATCGCCAGAGAGCCCGCGGGCATGGCCAGGCCCTGGTCGCGCAGCGCCACCCCGGCCGCCTCTGCAGCCCGGGCCTGCCCGGTGGCCTGGTCGGGCGCCAGCACGAACGCCCGGCCGGCGGCGCGGCTGGCCGCCGTCACCGCGAACGCCGCCCGCTGCACCTCGAACACGCTGAGCACCAGGTAGACCAGCGGCACGAGCAGCAGGATCGTCAGCCAGGTGACCTCGACGACGGCGCTGCCCCGCTCGACCCGGCCGCGCGCCCTCACGGCACCGCCTCCTCGACGGCGTGCCCGTCCACGCTGAGGTCGACCGACGGGCCCCACAGCCCCAGCGCCGGCACGTGGGCGTCCACCCGCACGACCACTCCCGGGTAGCCGTCGACCGTGGTCTGCGCCGCGCTCACCCGCGCGGCGAACCTCGGCGACAGCACCTCCGCGACCGTGGCCCGGGTCAGCGCGGCACCGTCCGCGGGCCCGCGGTCGTAGGTCGCCGCATACCGCGCGCCCTCCGACGCCGCCGACGCCAGCGTGTTGCGCACGTGCAGCACCAGCGCGAGCTGGGCGATACCGAGGAACAACGGGACGACGACCAGCAGCACGAGCACGAAGTCGACGACCGCCGAGCCCCGCTGGCCGCGTCGACGCCGGGTTGCGGACCGGGCCGCCCGCCGAGGACCGGTCAATGCACGCTTGCCAGGGCCTCGCGCAGCATCTGGTTCAGCTCGGGTCCGGCGATCGCCAGCAGACGGGCGACCAGGGCCGCAGTCATGACGGTGATCAGCACCCAACCCGGCACGTCCCCGCGCTGCGTGCGCGACGGCACCCGCGCACGAAGCCGCCCTGCCACCTTCCTCATCGGACTCTCCTCATCTGTCGTCGCGTCTCCCGCCCCGCCTCACGGGGTCATCAGACGCAGGCCCACGACGCCGGGCCAGAACGCGAACGCCACCGTCACCGGCAGCACCAGGAACACGACCGGCACCATCATCAGGACCTCTTTGCGGGCGCCGGTCTCGATCAGCGTGCGGCGGCTGGCCTCACGTACGTCGGCCGCCTGGGAGTGGAGGACGTCGGCCAGGGGTGTGCCGCGCTCGATCGCCACTGCGAAGCCCTCGGCGAACCTGGCCACGACCGGCAGCCCGGTACGCAACGCGAGCGCGTCGAGCGCCTGCGACACCGGTGTGCCGGTGCGGCTCTCGGCCAGCACCCGCGCGAGCTCGCGGCTGAGCTCACCGTGCGCGACCCGGGTGACCCGGTCGAGCGCGGCCATCGGGCCCTCGCCGGCGGCCACCGAAAGCGCCAGGAGGTCGGCGACGGTGGGGAACTCGGTGAGCATCCGCGCCTCGCGCCGGCGGACGACGGAGCCGAGGTGGTAGTCGCGCGCCAGCACGCCCACGACGGCGCACGCGGCGCAGAGCATGAGCAGCGCGAGCGGCTGGCCGCGTCCCTGCAACGTCAGCAGGGTGCTGACCGCGGCACCCGCGGCGAAGCCGATGCAGCCCCACAGCACCTGCTCGACCCGGAACTCCTGCACGCCCATCGGGGAGCCGGCGCGCGCCAGCCGACGCCGGATCGACCCGGCACCGCCGAGCAGGGTCTCGAGCCGTCGCGCCGCGGCGTCGAGAGCCGGACCGAGCAACGCCCGCCAGCTGCCGTGCTGCCCGACGGCTACCGGCCGCCGGGTGGCGGCCGCGCTGACACGCGGCAGGTCGCGCAGGTACGGCACCGTCCGTTCCTCGAGGCGTGGCCGGCGGGTCCTGGCCAGGTGGGCCAGCACCAGCCGAACCCCCGCGGCGAAGCCCGGGCCGAGCAGCTGGCCCAGCGCGACCCCGCTCACGACAGCACCCGCCGTTCGTCCGGCAACCGTCCGATGCGGACCATCAGCCGGTAGGCGACCAGGCAGACCACGGCACCGGTGACCAGCACCACGACGCCCTCGGGGCTGGAGTAGCGGCGGATCACCTCGTGCTGGAAGGAGAGGAACAGCAACACGAGCCAGGGTGCGGCGACGGCGAGCCGCGCGCCGTTGACCGTCCACGACTGCCTCGACTCCAGCTCTGACCGGGTGCGCGCGTCGTCGCGGAGGAACCCCGACAGCGACCGCAGCATGCGGCCGAGGTCGCCACCGCCGACCTCGCGCGCCACCCGCAGTGCCTCGACCACCCGGTCGCCGACCGGGTCGGACAGCCGCAGCTTCAGCCGGTCGAGGCAGTCGCCGAAGCGGCCGGTCACCAGGTAGTCGACGCCGAAGGCGGCGAACGGGTCGCGCAGCGGCTCGGGTCCGCGTTCGCCAAGCTGGGCAAGGGCCTCCGGCAGCGACAGGCCCGCGCGTACGGCCGACGCCAGGTTGTCCACGGCCTCGGGCCACACGTCGGCGAGCTCGCGCAGCCGTCGCCGGGCCCGTCCGCGCAGCATCGCCACCGGCAGGTAGGCACCCGCCGCCGCGAACAGCGCGGCGACCGGCATGGTTCCCGACACGGCCAGCACGACGACGCCGCTGACCAGGCCCACGCCGCACGAGACGCCCAGCAGCAGCACCGGGCTCGCGCCGTACAGCCCGGCACGGCCGAGCAGCTCGGCGACGCTTCCGCGCAGGCGGCTGGACCGGCGTGGTCGCGGCGACCCGGTCAGGCTGAGCCACGCCAGCATGAGCCCGACACCGAGGCACAGCCCGAGCACGACGCCCATGGTCAGCTCGCCCCGAGAAGCCGCTGCAGGTCGAAACCGGCGTGCTCGAACCGGTCGGCACGCGGCGGGACCCCGCGGGCGCGCGCCAGCCGCCCGCCGGACTGCTCGAAGATCGGCTCGATCTCGATCACGTCGTTCTCGACCCGGCCCGGCACCCCGACGATCTCCCGCACCCGACGCTGCCCGTCGGCGTCGATGCCGAGGTGCACCACGAGGTCGAGGCAGGACGCGACCGTGGGCACGACGAAGCGCGAGGAGATGTTCTCGCCCGCCAGCAGCGGCAGTGTGCACATCTTCACGACCGCCTCTCGAGCGGAGTTGGCGTGCAGGGTCGCCATCCCGGGCAGCCCGGCGTTGAGCGCGAGCAGCAGGTCGAGGCACTCCGCGGAGCGAACCTCGCCGATGACGATCCGCGAGGGCCGCATGCGCAGCGACTCGGTCACCAGCTGCCGCAGCGAGACCGCGCCGGTGCCCTCGAGACCGACCTGCCGGGTCTGCATCGGCACCCAGTCGGGGTGGATGAGCTTGAGCTCGAAGACCTCCTCGCAGGACACGACGCGGTCGCGGCCGGGGATCGCAGAGCCGAGGCAATTCAGGAGCGTGGTCTTTCCGGCTTGCGTACCGCCGGCCACCAGGACGTTGAGCCCCGCCACCACCGCGGCGTGCAGGAAGCGCGCTGCCTGCGCGGTCATCGAGCCGAGCTCGACCAGCTCGTCGAGACGGGCGGCCCGCACGACGAACTTGCGGATGTTGACCGCGGAGAAGCCGCGGGAGATGCCGTCGAGCACGACGTGCACGCGATCTCCCGCGGGCAGCGTGGCGTCGACGAACGGCAGGCTCAGGTCCACCCGGCGTCCGCTGGCCTTGAGCAGCCGCTCGACCAGCTCGTCGACCTGCGCGCGCGTCAGGATCGTCGTGGTCAGCTCGTGCCGGCCGTCGCGCGCGACGAACACCCGCGACGGGTCGTTGATCCAGATCTCCTCGACCGTGGGGTCGTCGAGGTACTGCTGCAGCGGCCCGTACCCGGCCACCCGGGCGAGCAGCTCGTCGAGCACCGCCGACGCGTCGCCGACCGGGGCGACGGCACCGGACAGGCTCTGCCGGTCGTGCTCGCCGACGAGGTCCTGCGCGATCCGGCGTACGGCCGCGCGGTCGACCAGCGGGTCGACTCCCTGCCGTCGGACGGCCTCACGCAGCCGCGCGTCCAGCACGTCGACCGTCGACGCAAGGCCGTTGGCAGTGGAGAGCATCGGCACGTCCCGGACCCCGAGAACCCGACAGAGACGCGCAGAGTTCTACTGCAGTGCCGACGCGTCGCACCAGCCCCAGTTTGCAAAGGTGTGGACAAATGTCCGAGCACCGGCACGCCGGAGGCGGCAGGGCCAGGCTACGAGGCCTCGAACAGCCGGTTTCGCGGGCGGACCAGGCCGTAGTGCTCCCGCAGCGTGCTGCCTTCGTAGTCCCGCCGGAACAGCCCGCGTCGCTGCAGCAGGGGGACGACGTGGTCGACGAAGTCCACCAGTCCGCCCGGCAGCAGTGGGGGCATCACGTTGAACCCGTCGGCCGCACCCGTCTCGAACCAGTCCTGCATCGCGTCCGCGACCCTCTCGGGCGACCCCACCACGACGAAGTGACCGCGCCCGCCGGCGAGCTTTTCGAGCAGCTGGCGCAACGTGGGTCGTTCGGTGCGCACGAACTCCGCGATGAGGACAGCACGACTCTGCGAACCCTGCACATCCTCGGGCCGTGGCAGGTCGTCGACGGAGAGCCGCTGGTCGAGCTCGAGGTGAGAGAGGTCCGCGCCGCCGAACCTCGCCGACAGATGCTCGAGCCCGACCTCGGAGAGGCTGAGCTCGTTCAGCTGGCGTTCGAGGCGCTCGGCCTCCTCATCGGTGGACCCGAGGATGGGCGAGACTCCCGGAAGGACGAGCAGCGCCTCCTCCGGTCTCCCCTGCCGGACGACATCCGCCTTGATGTCGGCGTAGAACCTCCGCGCGCCCTCGACGTGCATCTGTGCGGTGAACACCGCTTCGGCATGGCGCCCGGCGAACTCACGACCTGGGCCCGAGGAGCCGGCCTGCACCAGAACAGGGTGCCCCTGCGGTGGGCGGGGGATGTTGAGCGGACCACGGACGCTTTGGTACTCCCCATGGTGGTCGATCGAACGCACCTTGGAGCGGTCGACATAGCGCCCCGAAGGGGGGTCGTCGATGATCGCGTCGTCGGCCCAGCTGTCCCAGAGGGCGGTGACGACGTCGACGAACTCGTGAGCCCGTCGGTACCGCTCGTCGTGCGGGATGCTCTCGGCCCGGCTGAAGTTGGCCTCCACGTCCTTGGCCCAGGAGGTCACGATGTTCCATCCCGCCCGTCCGCCGCTGATGTGGTCGACGGAGGCGAACTGGCGGGCGAGGTTGAACGGCTCGTTGAAGGTCGTGGAGGCGGTCGCGATCAGACCCAGACGCGACGTCGCCCCCGCCAGCGCCGCCAGCATGGTCACCGGCTCCAGGGTGCCGGCGGCGCGGTGCTCGATCTCCTTGCTGAGGACGAGCTGGTCGGCAAGGAACATCGAGTCGAACCTGCCCCGCTCCGCGGTCTCGGCAAGCCTTTGGAAGTAGCCGATGTCGGTGAGCGACTCACCGGTCGAGCGGCGATGACGCCACGACGCCTCGTGGTGGCCGCGACCGTGGACGAAGAGGTTGAGGTGCAGCTGCCGGTTCATGCGGCCACCGTCCGACTGAGCATGGGACGAATACTACTAACTTAGTTAACTTTGTCCAATAAAGTGCTTAAGGTGGCGTGCATTCGTGCCCAGACACCTGCACTCGCCCCTGGTCCCGTCCGGTGGGTGCCCGGTCAGGACGGTCCGGTCGTACAGCCCCTCACACCGAGCTCAGGCGGCTGGTCTCGTCCTTGATCCACAGGTCGAGCAGGCCGCGGAAGTGCGCGTAGAACTGCTCCTGCTCGTGCGGTGAGTACGTCGCCTCGACGGTGTCTCGCAGCAGCCGGTCGAACCCGGGACCCGAGACCCACTCCAGCACCTGGTCCTCCAGGTTCGGCAGATGGTCGGCGCACCACTGCCAGTAGCGGTCGGACTCGAAGTACTCGTCGGCGATCGCGAGGTACGCCTCGATCTTGGCGTCGTAGTCCAGTGCGGGGTCGTCGGCGACGTCGAAGAACCGCCGCGTCTGCAGGTCGACGTGGGCCTGGCGCCCGCGCACCAGGCAGTACGCCGACCAGCGCACCAGCGCGGTGATCGCCCACGGGAAGTAGTAGTGCAGCGACGTGACCGCCACGTCCGGGCACGCGTTCGCGTAGTCGATGGGGTGCACGGAGTCACCCTTGACCAGCATCTCCGCCGAGTTGAACTCCCACCCGAAGAACGCGTTGACGATGCGGCTGACCGCCTCGCACTCGCGTCCCGCCTTCGGGCTGAGGAAGCCGTGCGAGACCGCGTAGCGGTTGTGCATCGGCTCCTCGGGGCGGAAGTTCATCACCTTGGTCTCGGGGCCGATCGACAGCGCCCGCGCGAACACGTCGTAGTCGATGGTCGCCTGCAGGTGCATCAGCATCTCGCCCGACTCGTCGTACGAGCGGTGCAGGTCGGTCTTGTTTTCGATGCGGGAGACGCCACGCCAGCCGCCGCCGTCGAACGGCTTCATGTACAGCGGGTAGCCCATGTCCTCGGCGATCGCGTCGAGGTCGAAGGACCGGTTGTACTTGGCCGACGTGTAGGCCCACCGCACGTTGTCGACGGGGTTCTTGTACGGCACCAGCACGGTACGCGGGATCTTCAGCCCGAGCCGCAGCATGGCGCAGTAGGCGCTGTGCTTCTCCATCGACTGGAACGTGAACGGCGAGTTGAGCAGGTACGTGTCGTTCATCAGAGCGGCCTTCTTCAGCCACTCCCGTGGGTGGTAGTACCAGTACGCGAGCCGGTCGATCACCAGCTCGGTGCGTACGGGGTCGGTGAGGTCGAACGGCTCGATGGTCAGCCGCTCGCTACTCAGCTCGTGCGCTCGCCCGTTCGTGTCCTTGATGGGACCGACCCGACGCAGGATCTCCTCGAAGGCACGGGGCCAGTCCTGCTCGGCGCCGAGCAGGAGTCCGATCAGGTGCCGTGCGGTGTCTGCCACGTCCTAACCTCCAAGCCGTCACTACCCGCGACCGTAACCGGCATGCATCCTCCGTGGAAGAGTGCGCACCGGCGGGTCCTGGTGACCTGCTGCCGCGCACCCGGTGTCAGTGGGTCGACAGCAGAGTGCGTACGACGCGCAGACCGACCGACAGTCTCGCCAGGTCGGGTGTCTCGTCGGCCCAGATCTCCTCGAGCGTGGAGGCGGCCCGGCCGAGCGCGACGCCCTCGGTCTCCGACCAGTGCTTGATCCGCTGGTCGGGGTCGTCGCCGGCGTCGGTGTGCGCCAGCACCTGAGCGGTGATCTGTGCGTGCACGGTGTGCAGGTCGTCACGCAGCGCAGCACGCGCCATCGTCTGCCACCGGTCGTCGCGTGGCAGCGCCAGGATGCGCTGTGCCAGTGCGCCGATGCCCAGCCGCTCCCCCACCGCGTAGTGCACCCGCGCCACCTCCAGCGGGTCCGCGCCCTCGCGCTTGGCCGTCTCCACGACGCCGAGCACCGAGTACGCCGGACCCAGGCTCGCGATCGTGGACGCGAGGTCGTCGGGCACCTCCGCCTGCAGCAGCGAGCTACGCCGCTGCTCGTACAGCTCGTGCTCGCCGCCGACGAGGATCTCCGGAAGCGCGGCGACGACCGTCTGCACGTCTGTGCCGAAGTGGTCGACCGTCTCCTCGCTGTCCATCGGGTGCCGGCGGTTGTTGACCATCCACCGGCTGGCCCGCTCGGCGAGCGTGCGCACCTGCAGGCGCATCCGCGTCTGGGTCTGCGCGGCCACGCTGTTGTCCAGCTCGTCGATCTGCTGCAGCAGAGCGTCGCTGCCGTAGATCTCCCGGGCGACCAGGTGCGCGCGCAGCAGCTCCTCGGCGGTGGCGCCGGTCTCCTGGGTGATCCGGTGGAAGAACGTGATGCCCGCGGTGTTCACGACGTCGTTGACGATCTGCGTGGTGATGATCTCGCGCCGCAGCGGGTGGGAGTCCATCTGCTTGCGGTAGCCGTGCTGCATCGCCGACGGGAAGTAGCTGAACAGCTTCCCCCGCATGAACGGGTCGTCGGGCAGGCCGCTGTCGAGCACCTCCTGCTCCAGCACGATCTTGGTGTAGGCCAGCAGAACCGACAGCTCCGGCTCGGTGAGGCCGGAGCCCTCGGCGCGCCGCTGGGTCATCTGCTTGCTGGAGGGCATGAACTCCAGGTCGCGGTCGAGCAGCGCGGCCTTCTCCAGCCGCTTCATCCAGTCCTCGTGCACGTGCAGCAGCGGCGCCGCCTGCGCCGCCGCCTCCGCCAGCGCGATGTTCTGGTCGTAGTTGTCCCGCAGGACCAGCCGGGCGACGTCGTCGGTCATCTGCGACAGCAGCGTGTTGCGCTGCTTGTTCGTGAGGTCGCCGTCGGCGACCACGCCGTCGAGCAGGATCTTGATGTTGACCTCGTGGTCGGACGTGTCGACGCCCGCGCAGTTGTCGATGAAGTCGGTGTTGATCCGACCGCCCGCGAGCGCGAACTCGATGCGGCCGCGCTGGGTGAGCCCGAGGTTTCCGCCCTCACCCACGGCCTTGCACCGCAGCTCGCTGCCGTTGACGCGGATGGCGTCGTTGGCCTTGTCACCGACGTCGGCGTGCGACTCCGACTCCGCCTTGACGTAGGTGCCGATCCCGCCGTTCCAGAACAGGTCGACCGGAGCCTGCAGGATCGCGTGGATCAGCTCGGGCGAGGTCATCTTCTGCACGGTCGGGTCGAGCCGGAGGGCCTCGCGCACCTGCGGGGTGATCTTGATCGACTTGATGCCGCGCGGGTAGACGCCGCCGCCGGACGAGATCAGCGACTGGTCGTAGTCCGCCCAGCTCGACCGGGGCATGTCGAACAGCCGCTGCCGCTCCGCGAACCCGCTGGCGGCGTCCGGCGTCGGGTCCAGGAAGATGTGCCGGTGGTCGAACGCGGCCACCAGCCGGATGTGCTCCGACAGCAGCATGCCGTTGCCGAACACGTCGCCGGACATGTCGCCGATGCCGATGCAGGTGAAGTCTTCGGTCTGGGTGTCGACACCCATCTCGCGGAAGTGCCGGCGCACCGACTCCCACGCACCGCGGGCGGTGATGCCCATCGCCTTGTGGTCGTAGCCGACCGACCCGCCGGAGGCGAACGCGTCGCCCAGCCAGAAGCCGTAGTCGTGCGCGACGCCGTTGGCGATGTCGGAGAACGCCGCGGTGCCCTTGTCGGCGGCCACCACCAGGTACGAGTCGTCCTCGTCGTGGCGCACGACCCGCGACGGGGGAACCGTCTCGCCCGCGATGAGGTTGTCGGTGATGTCGAGCATCCCGGAGATGAACTGCTTGTAGCAGCCGACGCCCTCGGACAGCCACGCCTCGCGGTCGACCGAGGGGTCGGGCAGCTGCTTGCAGACGAAGCCGCCCTTGGCCCCGACCGGCACGATCACGGCGTTCTTGACCATCTGCGCCTTGACCAGGCCGAGCACCTCGGTGCGGAAGTCCTCGCGGCGGTCGGACCAGCGCAGCCCGCCGCGGGCGACCGGGCCGAAGCGCAGGTGCACGCCCTCGAAGCGCGGGGAGTACACGAAGATCTCGAAGGCCGGCCGCGGCTCGGGCAGGTCGGGGATCTGGGTGGGCTCGAGCTTGAAGGACACGTAGTCCTTCGTGCCGCCGTCGGCCTCGGTCTGGAAGTAGTTGGTGCGCAGGGTCGCCTTGATCAGCGACAGGTAGGACCGCAGGATGCGGTCCTGGTCGAGGCTGTCGACCTCGTCGAGCGCCGCCTCGATCCGGCTCTCGACCTCCGCGACCTTGGCGACACGCGACTCCGAGTCGGCGGCGAGCTCGCCGTTGCGTCCGGGGTCGAACCGCGACTCGAACAGCTGGACGAGGTAGCGCGCGATCGGCACGTTGGCCACCAGCGCGTCCTCGATGTAGTTCTGGCTGAACGTCGTGCCGCCCTGCCGCAGGTACTTGGCGTACGCGCGCAGCACGCTGACCTGCCGCCAGGTGAGGTTGGCCGCCAGCACCAGCCGGTTGAAGCCGTCGCTCTCGGTGTGGCCCCGCCAGACCGAGAGGAACGCGTCCTGGAACAGGTCGCGGCTCTCCTCGGGGAACCGCTGCGCGTAGGACAGGCCGAAGTCGTAGATGTGGCAGACGCCCTGGCCGGTGGGCACGATCTCGTACGGCCGCTCGTCGACCACCTCGACGCCCATCCGGCTCAGCAGCGGCAGCACCGTGGACAGCGACAGCGGCCCGCCGGTGCGGTAGACCTTGAACCGCCGCTGCTCGGGCGTGCAGTCGACCGGCTCGTACAGCGACAGGGACAGGCCGTCGTCGACCGGCACCTCCTCCAGACGGCGCACGTCGGTGGCCGCGGTCCGCGGCGGGAAGTCCTCCTTGTACGCCTCGGGGAACGCGTTGCCGTAGGTCTTGGTCAGCCTCGCGGCCTGCTCCTCGCCCATGAGGTCGTGCACCGCCTGCACGAAGTCGTCGCCCCACGACCTCGCGGCGTCGGCGAGCTTGTGCTCGAGCTCGGGCAGCGAGACCTCGGCCAGCGCGTACTCGGGGTCGGTGCGCACCACGAAGTGCAGCCGGGCCAGGACCGACTCGCTCACCCGCGCGGTGTAGTCGATCGACTTGCCGTGGAAGGCCCGCATCAACGTCGACATCATCCGCTCGCGCACCTGCGTCGTGTAGCGGTCGCGCGGCAGGAACACCAGGCAGGACAGGTAGCGCCCGTAGACGTCGTGCCGCACGAACAGCCGCAGCTGCCGGCGCTCCTTCAGGTGCATCACCGCCTCGGTGATGGGCAACAGGTCGTCGACCGGCGTCTGGAACAGCTCATCCCGGGGGTAGGTCTCGAGCACGTCCATCAGCGCCTTGCCGCTGTGGCTCATCGGGTTGAACCCCGAGTACGCGATGACCTCGGCGACCTTGCGGCGCAGCACCGGGATGCGGTTGACGCTCTCGGTGTAGGCGGCGGAGCTGAACAGGCCGAGGAACCGCCGCTCGCCGATGACCTGGCCGTTCTCGTCGAACTGCTTCACGCCGATGTAGTCGAGGTAGGCCGGCCGGTGGACGGTGGCCCGCGAGTTGGCCTTGGTGATGATCAGCAGCTCCGGCTCGCGGGCCTTGGCCCGCACCTTCGGCGGCAGCTTGCCGAACGACGGCGACATGTCCTGGTCGCTGCGCAGGATGCCGAGGCCGGTGCCGGGAACCGCGCGCAGCGCGTCCTCGCCGTCGATCACCTGCAGGGAGTACTCGCGGTAGCCCAGGAACGTGAAGTGGTCGTCGGCCAGCCAGCTCAGCAGCTCGGCGGTCTCGGTGACGTCCTCGCTGTCCAGCGGCGGGAGCTCGTGCAGCTCGGCGATGATCGCCTCGGCCTTGTCCCGCATCTTCTGCCAGTCCTCGATCGCCTCGCGTACGTCGCGCAGCACGCTGTTGAGGTCGGCCTCGATGCGGGCTACTTCTTCCTTGTCGGTCTCGCGGTCGATCTCGACGTGCATCCACGACTCGCGCAGCACGTCCGGCGGGTCGTCGCGGGTCTCGTACCGCTCGGCATCGCCGCGGAGCAGGTGCGTGAGCTTGCCGGTGACGTCGCGCTGCACCAGCAGCTGAGGGTGGATCACCAGGTGCAGGGCGCGCTCGGACCGCGACAGCGCCATCGTCACGGAGTCGACGAGGAACGGCATGTCGTCGGTGACGATCTCGACGACGGTGTGCCCGTCGGCGGACCAGCCGTGCTCGTCGACCGTGGGAGTGAACACCCGGACGGTGGCGGTGCCCTGCGGGCGTTCGGCGGCCAGCCGCAGATGACTGACGGCCGCGCCGTAGATGTCGGTGGGGGTACGCGCCTCGATGTCCTCGTAGGCGACGTGCCGGTAGTAGACCGGAACCAGGCTGGCGACGTCCTGGCTGGTGCTGAGGCCACCACTGCGTCTGGTGTGCACGAGCTGGACGGCCTTCTCCAGCAGCTCGTCCTTGACCTCGTCCCGCTCCTCGTCCTGCGTGATTCGCATGCGCGACAAACCCGTCTCACCGGCCCCCCAGGCACCCCGTTGTGCCCGGGACCGCACCCCACGCGCCCACACCGGGGTGACGCGGTAGTGCGGACATCTCCGACACTAACCCTTCGCGGGCCGCTAGTCAGATCGCGGGCTTGCCGGGTGCGGTCACAGCTGCGAACGCAGCTCCCACAACAGCGGGTAGTAACGCAGCGGTAACCGGGTGCGCAGGTAGTCCGCACCCGTGGACCCGCCCGTTCCGGTCTTGGTGCCGATCATCCGTTCGACCATGGTCACGTGCCGCGCCCGCCACGCCGCGGCCAGCTCGTCGTGCTGCAGCAGAGACTCGGCCAGCTGCCAGACGTCGACGTAGGTCGCCCGGTGGTGGGCGGCGGTGCGCAGCGAGCCGAGCAGGGCCTCGTCGTCGTCCGTGGCCAGACCGCGCGCGGCCAGGTGGCGTACGAACGCGTCCCACAGCGTCGGCTCCTCCAGCCGACGGCGCAGCCGCGCAGCCTCGGCGTCGGTGAGGCCGCGAAAGCGTTGTACGAAGGCCGGGTCCTTGGCGCCGGACAGGAACTCCAGCTCGCGAAACTGGACGGACTGGAACCCGCTGGCCGGTGCGAGCTTCTGCCGGAACTCCAGGAAGTCCTGCGGCGTCATGGTCTCCAGCACGTCGACCTGCTCGATCAGCACCCTCTCGACCACGTGCATCCGGGACAGCAGGTGCTGGGCCCACCAGACCTGTCCGGCGAAGATGGCGTCGCGGGCGGTCTCGGCCTCGTGCAGCAGCTGCTGGAACCACAGCTCGTACACCTGGTGGACGGTGATGAACAGCAGCTCGTCGTGCGCCGGCGGGTCGGACTGCAGGTGCTGGCTGGCCAGCAGCTTCTCGAGCTGCAGGTAGCTGCCGTAGGTGAGGCGGCCACCCTGCTCGCCGAAGCTGACCGTGACCCCGCCCCGGTCGCCTACGGCCGCCTCCCCGGCAGCGTCCGCGTCGCTCGCCTCGCTCACCCCGGCAGCCTATCCATCCGGCCCTACGGCGATGATGGGGCGCATGGACGTGCGAGAAGAGATCGTCTACGACGCCTCCCCGGACGACGTTTTCCAGATGCTGTGCGACCAGGGCTTCCGCGAGAAGGTCTGCCGCGGCATCGGCTCGGTCCAGTACGAGGTGACGATCACCCGCGACGGGGACAAGGCGCGGATCCTGAACGACCGGACGATGAAGGCAGACCTTCCCGAGGTCGCCAGGAAGATCGTCGGCGACACCATTCAGATGGTGCAGACCGAGGACTGGGGCGAGCGTCAGTCCGACGGCTCCCGCACGGGGACGTTCCACGTGGAGATCCCCGGCAAGCCCGGCGCGATCACCGGCACGGTCTCGCTGTCGCCCTCGGGCGGCGGCAGCCGCGAGGTGGTGTCGGGCCAGGTGAAGGTCTCGATCCCGTTCGTGGGCAAGAAGCTGGAGACCGAGGTCGCCAAGGGCATGAGCGCCGCGCTCAAGGTCGAGGGGCAGATCGGCGCGAAGTGGCTGGCGTCGGAGTCCTGATCCCGGGCAGCTAGCAGCGCCGGGCGCGGGCCTACGGGCCCCACCCCGGGCGTGTCCTCACCGGATCGGCGCGCCCGGCCTGACACCGTAGGGCAGAGACAACCCACGGGGAGGTCAGGTGATGGTGACCGCGCGAGCCAGCAGGGTCGAGAAGGCCGACAACCTGATGCTCACGGGCTCGGTGCTGTTCTGTCCCGACTGCGCGGACGACCGGATCTTCGTGGTCCCGGACTGCGGCGACGGGCGCGGGGACTGCGGCGACTACTGCTGCACCGACTGCGGTGCGGCGGTCTCGGTCGTCGTCGACATGGTCGACGTGGCGACGTCGCGACGGTCCGGGTCGGCGGCCCGGGTGGCCTGAGCGGCTCCGCGTACCTGCTCACGCCCCCGCGCCGGCGCGTCGCTCGACACCAGCTCTGCCCCCTCCTCGGCCTCGGACCGGCGGTCGCGACGGGACGCGACCCTCACGACCACGGCAACGACCACGAACGGCCCGAGCGAGAGCGCGGTCATCACCAGCCCCTCCACGGGATGCAGCGCACCCATGTGCAGCGGGACGACCAGGGGGAGCATGGCGCCACGGTACGACATCGCCGATGTCACGTCGGCGCGCGCGGCGAGCGACTCAGCGGCCCCGGTACGCGGCGTCCCCGCCGCGTTCGCGCTCCATGTGCGGGTAGCGGTAGTCCTTCGGCGGCACGAACGTCTCCTTGATCGAGCGCGTCGACGTCCACCGCAGCAGGTTGTGCGGTGAGCCGGCCTTGTCGTTGGTGCCGGACGCGCGGGCGCCGCCGAACGGCTGCTGGCCCACGATGGAGCCGGTCGGCTTGTCGTTGAGGTAGAAGTTGCCGGCCGCGAACCGCAGCTTCTCGGAGGCCCACGCCAGCACCCGCCGGTCCTGCGCCTGGATCGCGCGGGTGAGTGCGTACGGCGCGAACGACTCCATCTGCTCGACGACCGGCTCGAAGTCGCGGTCGTCGTAGACGTGCACGGCGAGGATCGGGCCGAAGTACTCGTCGCGGAACATCGCGTCGGTCGGGTCGCCGGCCTCGACGACGGTGGGACGCACGAAGTAGCCCACCGAGTCGTCGATCTGGCCGCCGGCCACGATGTCGAGCGAGCGGGACCGCTTGGCGCGCGAGATCGCCTTCTTGTGCTTGGCGAACGCGCGGTCGTCGATCACCGCGCCCATGAAGTTCGACAGGTCGGTGGGGTCGCCCACGGCGATGGCGTCGACCTCGGACACGAAGTCGTCGCGCATCCGCTTCCAGAGGCTCTTCGGGACGTAGGCACGCGAGGCCGCCGAGCACTTCTGGCCCTGGTACTCGAAGGCGCCGCGCAGCATGGCCACGCGCAGCACGTCCGGGTCGGCCGAGGGGTGCGCGACGATGAAGTCCTTGCCGCCGGTCTCGCCCACGATGCGGGGGTAGCTGCGGTAGCGGTCGATGTTCTCGCCGATCGAGCGCCACAGGTACTTGAACGTCCCGGTGGAGCCGGTGAAGTGGATGCCGGCCAGGTCGGGGTGCTTGAGCGCCACCTCGGACACCGCGACGCCGTCGCCGGGCAGCATGTTGATGACACCGGGAGGCATCCCGGCCTCCTCCAGCAGCTGCATGAGGAAGTGCGCGGAGAACTGCTGGGTCGGCGAGGGCTTCCAGACCACGGTGTTGCCCATCAGCGCCGGTGCGGTGGGCAGGTTGCCCGCGATCGCGGTGAAGTTGAACGGCGTGATCGCGTAGACGAAGCCCTCGAGCGGCCGGTGGTCGAGCCGGTTCCACACGCCGGGGGCGTTGGCGACCGGCTGCTCGGTCAGGATCTCGCGTGCGAACGCGACGTTGAAGCGCCAGAAGTCGGCCAGCTCGCAGACCGCGTCGATCTCGGCCTGCCACGCGGTCTTGGACTGGCCCAGCACGGTGGCCGCGTTGAGGGTCTGGCGCCACGGCCCGGACAGCAGGTCGGCCGCCTTCAGCAGGATCGCGGCCCGGTCGTCGAACGACATGGCCCGCCACTGCGGCGCCGCCTCGGTCGCGGCGGCGATGGCGGCCTTGGCGTCCTTGTTCGTCGCGTTGTGCATCGTGCCGAGCACGTGCTGGTGGTTGTGCGGCTGCACGGCGTCGATCTCGGCGCCGCCGCCGGAGACCTTCTGGCCGCCGATGGTCGCGGTCAGCTCCAGCTGGGTCTTCTGCAGCTCCACCAGCGCCGCCTCGAGCTCGGTGCGCTCGGGGCTTCCGGGTGCGTAGTGGAGGTTGGGCTCGTTGACCGGCCTGGGTACCTGGGTGATCGCGTCCATCTGTGGTTCGCTCCGTGACTGCCGGTGGCTGCTCGTCGTCGAGCGCCACTCCTGCCCTGATGTCGTCATCGTGTCACGCGCGAGCGGCTACTCCCAAGTCACGCTCGGGCCGCCCACGGGTCATGCGGACTTGCGCTTCTGGGCGGCCGTCTTCTTCGTCGTCGACTTCTTCGCGGTGGTCTTCTTGGCCGTGCTCGACCGGCTGGACGCGGCCTTCTTGGCGGTGCTCTTGCTCGCCGTCTTCTTGGCCGTGGTCTTCTTCGTGGTGCTCTTCTTGGCCGCGGCCTTCCTGGTCGCCGCCTTCTTCGTCGCGCCGTCGCCGGACGCTGCCGTCGCAGACTCGGTGCCCGTCTTCTCGCCGCGCCGGCGCTTGGCCGCCTCGACCGAGGCGCGCAGTGCCGCGACCAGGTCGACGACCTCGCCGGAGTCGGACGCCTCCTCCTGTGGTTGCGGGGGCTCCAGGCCGGAGGCCTTCGCCTCGACGAGCGCCTCGAGTGCCTCGCGGTACTCGCTGTGGTAGCGGGTGGGGTCGAACTCCGCCTCCAGCGTGGCGATGTAGGCCTCGGCCATTTGCCGTTCCTGGTCGCGTACGGTCACGTCGGCGTCGGGGACCGCGAAGTCCGAGGACCGGACCTCCTCGGGCCACAGCATGGTCTGCAGCACCAGCGCGCCCTCCTTCTCCCGGAGCAGCGCGAGGGTCTCGCGGGTGCGGATCGCGACCTTGACCAGCGCGCACTGCCGGGTGTTGGTCAGCGCGTCGCGCAGCAGCACGTACGGCTTGGCGCCGGGGCCGTCGGCCGCGAGGTAGTAGGCCTTGGCGTAGTAAAGCGGGTCGACGTCGTCGATGGGGACGAACTCCAGCACCTCGATCGACTTGGCCGTCGGCAGCGGGAGCTGGGCGAAGTCCTCGCTGGACAGGATCATCATCCGCCCGTCGGGAAGCTCGTAGCCCCGGCCGATGTCGGAGTACGGCACCTCCTGGCCGTCCTTCTCGCACACCCGGCGGTAGCGGATACGGCCGCCGTCCTCGGTGTGCACCTGGCGGAAGGAGATGTCCTTCTCCTCGGTGGCCGAGTACACCTTGATGGGGATCGTGACCATCCCGAAGGAGATGGTGCCTTTCCAGATGGCCTGCATCGACTCACCGTCCCTATCCCCGATGCGGTCACGGGCTGTTGGTGCTCACGCTAGTAGGTCGCCGATCTCCTGGGTGGCGAACCAGGCCAGCTCGTGTCCCTCGCAGGCGTCGAGCAGGAACTCCTCGTCGTCGTCGCGCGGGCCACCGGCACGCAGCACCGCCACCGCCGCGGCGACGTCGGGCTCTGCCTCGTCGGTGTCGGCGTGGACCGCGGCCACCTGCCGCACGGGCACCGCCTGGGGCACCTCGACCGCGGCCGGGTCGTGCTCCTCGACGGGAATGGCGTCGTTCACGTCCACCGCCACCACCATCCGCCGCGGCGGGTCCTCCTCCGACCGCGCCAGCAGCCGCAGCGACGTGCGCGCCGCGACGGTCATCGCGACGTACTCCAGCTCCTCCTCGTCGCCCTCGGCGTAGGCCTCGCGCAGGGCGCCGGTCACGGCGTACCCGAGCAGCGGGCTGGGTCCGAGGCCCCCAGAGGCGACCAGCTCACGCAGCTCGGTCTGCGTGGCCGGGATGAAGACTCGCATCAGGTGGTCCGCTTGCGGGTGTTCGGCCGCTTGGTGGTCGTACGCCCGCTGCGGCTGCTGTTGGGCTTGGTGCGCCCGAGTGGTGCGCGCGCACGGCTCTCGGTGGTGGTGTCGACCAGCTCCGAGAGCGACTCGGTGATGCACTGGGCGAGCACGTCGACGTCGGGCACCGCGTCGCGGTCGGCCTCGAGGCCGTAGAAGACGTGTCCGTCGTAGGACGTCACACCGACGGCGAGCGGCTGGCCCTGCAGCAGCGGCAGCACGGGGTAGCTGGCCAGCATCCGCGCCCCCAGCGCGTACCGCGGGAACTGCGGGCCCGGGACGTTGGTGACCATCAGGTTGAACGTGCGCCGGGGGTAGGTGGCGGCGACCCGCGCGCCGAGCGCGTGCAGCGTGGTCGGGGCGAAGCCGCGGATGTCCGCCAGCCGTGTGGCCGACACCGCGCGGCCGGTCTCCTTGTGCGCCTTGAGCGCGTACGACACCTGGTGCAGCCGCATCACCGGGCTGTTCTCCCCCACCGGCAGCGACAGCAGGTGGGGCGTCACCCGGCTCCCGACGGCGGTGTACTCGCCCTCGTCGTTGACCACGCTCATCGGCACCAGCGCCTTGACTCGGGTGGTGGACCGGACCGACTCGGCGCGGGTGAGCAGCCAGGCACGCAGCGCGCCGGTGATGACCGCGAGGACCGCGTCGTTGACGGTGCCGCCGTGCACCGAGCGCACGCGCCGGTAGTCGGAGAGCTGGGTCTCGACGGTGACGAACCGCCGCTGCTCGGACAGCGTGCCGGTGAGCGGGCCGTCGGCGACACCGCGGGGTGCGGCGATCATCGCGCTGACCGCCTCGGCTGCGCCCTGCACGCGCAGCACGCCGCCCTTGACACCCGCGACCCCGCCCTTGACCGTGTCGACGACCTGGGTCGGGTGGCGCAGGGTGTCGCCGACGGCCTCGGAGAGCAGCGAGAGCGTGCTCGGCCGTTTCTGCGGCACCCACTCGTCGCGGGTGGACTCAGGGGGCTCGGCCTGGTCGTCGAGGATGAGCTGGCCCAGGTCGAGGGTCTCGACGCCGTCGACGAGCACCTGGTGGGCCTTGCTGAACACGGCGAACCGGCCGTGCTCGAGGCCCTCGACCAGGTAGACCTCCCACAGTGGGCGGCTGCGGTCGAGCCGGCGGCTCATCACCCGGCTGACCAGCTCGCGCAGCTGGTCCATGGAGCCGGGACGGGGCAGCGCGGAGCGTCGTACGTGGTAGGTGAGGTCGAAGTCGTCGTCGTCGACCCACACCGGGTTCGCCAGGCCGCCGGGCACGGAGAGCAGCCGCTGCCGGTAGCGCGGTACGAACGCGATCCGGTCGGCGATCAGCGCGATGAGGTTCTCGTAGTCGAAGCCGTCGCCGGGGGGCTCGAAGATCTCCAGGGTGGCGACGTGCATGGGAGTGCTGGCGGACTCCTGGGCGAGGAACGACATGTCCGCCGCCCGTAGTCGCTCTGCCATCCAGGCTCCTCCCGTGACGCTGCTCTCAACCGCACCAGACCGGAACCCTCATCGTGGCACGGTCGTCTGGTCCAATAGGTGGCGGGCACGCCTAGCGCGTGTGCCCGTCCCCTTGTACGTGTCGAGTACGTGCCGACTGTCGAGGAGTGTGCGCTGATGCGTGGTGCCGGGCGCCTGCTGCCCGTGGTGCTGCTGGTCGCGACCCTGGCCCTGGCCGGGTGCGGGGGCTCGAGCAGCTCGGAGTCGCCGCCACCCACCAAGCCGGTCGACATCCACGTCAAGATCGCCAACGGCCAGGTCACGCCGGCCGGTGAGCGGGTCGACGTCACGGTCGGGCAGACGATCCGGGTCATCGTGAACAGCGACGCCGCCGACGAGCTGCACGTGCACTCGTCGCCCGACCACGAGTTCGAGATCCCGGCGGGCGCGCACGGCAAGGTCTACAAGTTCACGCTCGACAAGCCGGGCGTCGTCGAGGTCGAGCTGCACAAGCTCGACGAGGTCGTCGTCAGCCTCGCGGCGCGTCCCTGACCGTGGCACCCGGCGCGGCTCTCGTTCTCGCCCACGGCGTCGGCGGTGGCCGAGACCTGCCCATCCCGGCCCAGTACGCCGTCATCGGGGCGGCCTGGGCCCTGGTCATCTCGTTCACTCTGCTGGCGTTCGCCTGGCGCACGTCGAAGTTCCGCGGCGACGAGTCCGGCGTCCCGGTGCCGCAGTGGATGGCCAGGGCGGTGGACTCGCCGTGGACCCACGCGCTGGTCCGGTTGGTCGTGCTGGCGTTCACCGCGCTGTTCCTGGTGGCGCTGCTGTTCGGTCCCGACCTGATCACCAACCCGGCGTTCGGGATGTTCTACGTGTTCATCTGGGTCGGGATCGTCCCTGCCTCGCTGCTGTTCGGCCCGATCTGGAGGCTGGCCAGCCCGATGCGGCTGGTGCACGGCGGGCTGGCGCGGCTGATGCGCACCAACCCCGACGAGGGCCTGTTCCGCATGCCCGCCTGGGTGGGACTCTGGCCGGGGGCGCTGGGGCTGCTCACCTTCGTCTGGCTGGAGCTGGTCTACCCGGAGAACTCGTTCCTGGTGTCCCTGCGCGGCTGGATCGGCCTGTACGTGGCGATCCTGCTCATCGGGTCGGTCGCGTTCGGGCGGACGTGGTTCGCCCAGGCCGACCCGTTCGAGGTGTTCTCGTCACTGGTGGCACGGCTGTCGCCGTTCGGCCGCCGCACCGACGGCGCCGTGGTCGTACGCAACCCGCTGGAGAACCTCGACGGCATGAGGCCGGTACCCGGTTTGGTCGCCGTGGTCGCAGTGATGTTCGGCTCCACCGGGTTCGACAGCTTCAGCCAGAGCCCGTTCTGGCTCACGTTCGCGCAGGGAATCGACGTCGACCCGGTACTGATCGACAGCGCCGTGCTGCTCGGGTTCGTGCTTGTCGTCGGGGTGTCGTTCGCCGTGGCCACCATGGCGGTCGGGGGCCTCGGGCACATCGAGCGCCGCCGGCTGCCGCGGATGTTCGCGCACTCGGTGGTGCCGATCATCGTGGGCTACTTCGTCGCCCACTACCTGTCGCTGTTCGTCGAGACCGGCCAGCAGACGCTCGCGCAGATGAGCGACCCGCTCGGCACCGGCGCCGACCTGTTCGGCACGGCCGGCATGGGCGTGGACTACGTCCTGAGCCTGCACCCGGGCGTGCTCGCGGTCACCAAGGTCGCCGCGGTGGTCACCGGCCACCTGCTCGGCGCGGTGTCGGCACACGACCGCGCGGTGCGCGTGCTGCCACGCGGGCGGGAGCTGGTGGGGCAGGTGCCGCTGCTGGTGATCATGGTGTTCTACACCAGCGCGGGCCTGTACCTGCTGCTGTCGTCGTAGCGAGGGACGCATCACCCGCGTCCGCCGCGGCGGTCAGCTCAGCGGGACGCCGAACAGCTCCTCGAGGCGGCTCGCGGTCTGCTCGTACGAGCGGTGCAGGATCCCGGTCATCCCGAGCCGGTCCGCGGCCTCGACGTTCACCCTGAGGTCGTCGACGAAGACGCAGTGCCCGGCGTCGACGCCGAGCCGATCGACGGTGAGCTCGAAGATCTCCGGCTCCGGCTTGCGCCTGCCGACCTCACCGGAGATGACCACGACGTCGAACATGTCGTCCCAGCCGTCCCGCGGGTAGCGGTTGCCCCAGGAGTTGGACAACAGGGCGGTCCTGATGCCGTGACGTCGGGCCCGGGTGACCAGGGCGTTCATCGCGTGCGCGGTCTCGAAGGAGGCGAACATGCGCCCGAGCAGGCCCTCGGTCTCCACCGGATGCCCGTCCAGGCGGCGGATCTCGGCCGCCAGCCGGCTCTCGAAGTCGGGGACGGTGATCTCACCCCGCTCGATCGCGTGGATCGGGTTGATCTCGGCCTCGAGCTGCTCCTCCGGTGACAACCAGCGCCGCATCGCCTGCCGGTAGTGGTCGAAGTCGATGCCCTCGCGGTCGGCCCAGGTGCGTACGGCCAGGTCGAGGCGCTCGGTGAGCACGCCGCCCCAGTCGACGATCAGCGCGCGCGGCGGGGACGGAGGGGACGGCGCGGACATGGGCCGCAGACTACGAAACTCGTCCCAGCCGTCGGGGACCCCGGCGCCGGCGGGGCCCCGGCGGCGAGACGCCGGCAAGGTCGGCCGCCAGGTCGCGCAGGGCGGTACGCAGCGGCGAGGCGGGCGCGGCCTCGGCGAGCGTCTTGCCGTGCACCAGGGCCTTGTCGCAGGCGGTGCGGTCCTCGGGGAGCACCACGCCCGGGCTGCGGTCCGTGAACCGCTCGATCATCGCCGTCGCCTCGGTCGCGGACCAGCCCAGGCTCGGGCGCATGCGGTTGACGACCACCGTCGGCCGGCAGCCGGGCACCGCGGCGGTGAGGTCGACGACGCCCCGTGCCAGCCGGCTGAGCCCCACCGGGTCGGCCGCACCCACCGCCAGCACGCGGTCGGCCTGCTCGAGCACACACAGTGTCGCGCCGTTGCGGCGCGGAGCCGCGGTGTCGAACATCAGGTCCTCGTCGCTCTCCAGGCTGAACCCGCAGTCGACGACGACGTAGGAGGACAGCGCCCGTGCCGAGGCCAGGACCGAGGACATCGCCGCCGGCGACAGCTCGGGCCACCGGTCGGGTCGCGGCAGCCCGGTGAGCACCCTGGTCCGTCCGACCGTGCGGCAGTGCGTCGCCAGGGCCGGCGGGTCGAGCACGCCGGCCTTGGCGTTCCGCGCGGCCGCCAGCAGCCCGGACACGTCGTCGAGCATCGCGAGGTGCTGGGCGACGGCGCCGCCGTAGACGTCGGCGTCGACCAGCAGGGTCGGCTGACCGAGCTCGGCCATCTCGGAGGCCAGGCCCGTGGCCACGGTGGTGCGGCCCGGTGCGCCGGCGGGTCCCCATACGGCGACCACCTCACCCAGCCCGGCCGGGACGTCATCGTCCGGTGCGGCGTCCGTCGGGTCCCTCGACGACGAAGCAGCCCCGCGGTACTCGAGGCACTCCACCACCTGGCCGGCGAGGTCGGCCGACCCGTCGGTCACGAGTACCGCCGTGACGCCGATCTGGTGCAGCCGGCTCACCGGTGCCGAGTCGTCGGTGACCACGCCCAGTGGCTCCACCCCGGAGACACGCAGTGCGGCGACCACGTCGGCGTCGAGGTGCGGCAGGTCGTCGGCCACGAGCGCGGCGACCGCACGGCCGGTCGCGGCCGCGGCGACCAGGTCGGCGACGTCGACGCAGCGGCGCACGATGTGGACGCCTGCGCGTTCGGAGTGCTGCAGTGCCATCACGACCGAGGACTCCAGGGCCGTGCCGGCCAGCGCCACCAGCACCGGGACCGTCATCGCGCGTCGCCGTGCCGTACGAGGACCACCGAGCCGCTGGACATCTCGCCGAGCAGCGGCCCGAGGCGGGTGGCGGCGCGTTCGTCGAGCCCCAGCAGGACCTGTCGCGCGGCCGTGTCGCCGAACGGGCCGCTGGCCCGCACGGTTCCGACCACCGGCACGCCGGTGAGCATCTGGCGGGCGGGGAGATCGCTTCCCGAGCCCGCGGCCGGCCCGACCCAGACGTCGACCACGTCGCCGATGTCGAGGTCGTCCGGTGCGCCGGCGGAGTCGACCACGACCGGCAGCTCGAACGGGGCCGCCTCGACGCCGGTGATCGACGCGCGGGCGAGCAGCTCGCCCGCCGCCAGGTCGTGGGTGACCACAGAGCCCGGGGGCACCGGCCGGGCGGCCGGCAGATAGGCACGGAGGGTGCCGGCGTCGGAGAAGCGCACCCGTCGGACGGCCAGGGCGTCGGCGGTCAGCGGTGCGCCCGCGCCGACGTCGCGGGTGAGCGCCCAGACCCCGACGGTGTCGTCCGCGGCGGCCAGCACGCGCTGGCCGACCAGCACCGAGGAGGCGACCAGCACCAGGCCGACCCACAGCCGGGGATCTCGCCACCGGCGCAGGGCGAGCCGCTGCGCGGTCGGTGACTCGGGCGTGGCGATGGGTGGCGGCACTGCGGGTGGCGGCACAGCGGCGGTCTGCGACACGCGCAGCATTGTGCCCATAGGCCGCGCGTAGCTCACCCACGATTCACAGTGCAAACCCGACCAAATACGAACCGATCCACAGGTCCGAAGGCAAAATCATGGACGCCGACGCGTCCTGGCACACTAAGCCCATGGCCACCACCACCCGGTCAGGCGGCGGGCTGCCCAGGTTCCTGCAGCTGGCCGACGTCGCCGAGGTGCTCAACATCTCGGTCAACCAGGTCTACGCGCTGGTGCGGCGCGGAGACCTCGTCGCGGTGAAGATCGGCGGCCGTGGGCAGTGGCGGGTCGAGGTCGACCAGCTCGAGGCCTACATCGCGCGGCTGTACGAGCAGACCCATGAGTTCATCCACGCCCACCCGTACGGCGAGGACGAGGAGCCCGGCGACGCCGAGCTCTGACCGGCGCCGGAGGCGCTACCCGGTCGGAGTCTCGCGCCGGAGCAGCACGAGGGCGTCGAACCGCACCAGCACCAGCCGACGCGACATCTGCGGACGCGCCTCGTCGTAGGGGTGCTCGGCGAGCTCGAGGAAGTCGGCACCCACCCGCTGCAGCGTGCCGGACAGCGACCGCCCGTCGCCGCCCACGAGCGTCACCACAGAACGGTCGGCGGCGATGCGGCGCAGCACCGACCCCAGCCCCAGCCGAGCGCGAACGGGCCCGGCCGCCTGCTCCGACAGCGATGCGCCGCCCAGCCCGCTCGCGGAGCCCAGTCCCGCCAGCGGCAGCACGCACTCGTGGCGCTCGGAGGTCAGCAGGACGAAGTCGGCGCCGACGCCGGTCAGCTCGCCGTCGACGGGCTCGCCGAGGCGGGTGACCAGGTGCACATGCCGGCCCTCCGAGCCGCGCAGCCGGTCGACGAACGTGACCTGCGCGAACTCGGCGCGGGTGCGCTCGGCGATCTCGGCCTGGCGTTCGGACTGCGCCAGGCCCTCCCACTCGTGCTCGAGGTCGGCGAACAGGTCTTCCCATCGCACGGTCCGACCCTAGTCCTTCTTTCGGTCTCCTGTGGACAAACCGTTGACTCATTCGGTAAAGCCCCGATAAACAATGCAAACCGAAGCAAACGAAGGCTTCGCAAGCGAAGGAGTCGCGGTGTCTCGGGAGCACTGGTGGAAACCTCCGGCGTCGGCCGTCCTCGTCGTCTCCGGCCTGGTCGGCCTGACAGGCGTGTCCGGTTCGCTGGCCTGGACCGCCACCACCGACGTGCTGCGCCGGTGGCAGCAGCGCGGTGACCTCGCGTTCGACGACCTGGTCGCCTGCTGCGCGGTCGTCGTCCTGGCCGTGACCCTCGGCTGGCTGGGCGTCGGCGTCCTGCTGACGCTGGGCACCCAGGCGCTCCGGTGCACCCACACCGCCGCCGGCAGGCTGGCGCGACGGATGACCCCGTCGCTGGTGCGCCGGCTGCTGGCCGGTGCATGCGGGGCCGCCATGCTGACCGCGCCGGCGGTGAGCCTGCCCGCGACCGCGGCTCCGGCCGACCACGCCGACGCACGACCGGCCCAGCACCGACCGGCCCAGCACCGTCCCGGCTCGTCCTCACCATCCACACCATGGCCGGGCGCGCTCCCGGTCCCCGACCGGCCCACGCGCGCGGACGCAAGGGCGGTGGCTCGTCCCTCCCCGCACCCGCAGCCACGCGTGCGGGTCCGTCCAGGCGACACGCTCTGGGCCATCGCGGCCCGCCACCTCCGGCCGGACGCGCGCGTTGCCGACGTCGCCACCGCCTGGCCGTTCTGGTTCCGGCGCAACCGCCGGCTCATCGGCCCCGACCCCGACCTCATCCACCCCGGGACACGGCTGCGTGTCCCCCCACGCCCCCACTGACATCTCCAAGGACCGCACCATGACCGCGACCTCGCTGCCTCTGCCACGACCCACCGGCTCCGCCATCGCCCAGCCGCCGCTGCAGGGCGCCCGTGCCCTCGACTTCCCGCTTCCGTCCGGGCTGCCGGCGGTGCCCCGTGCCCCCGAGCTGACCCTGGTGGTCGGCCGAGCGGACCCTCCGCCCACTGCGCCCGAGCGGCCGCAGTGCCCCGCGCCCGGCGCACGCGACTGGGCCGCACGGTTCGTCCAGGCCGTCGTCGAGGTGATCGCGGGCGACCGCCCGCTGCAGCAGATGATCCGCTGGACCGACGAGCGCGTCTACAGCGACCTCAGCCGCAGGGTGCGCATCCTCGGGCTCACCACCAGCGCCGCGTCACGAAACCGCACCGAGCGCTCGCAGGTGCGGTCGGTGCACGTCTACCAACCGCACCCCGGCGCCGCCGAAGTGGCCGCGCACGTGCGCCACGGCCCGCGGTCGCGGGCGGTGGCCGCACGGCTGGAGGCCGAGCGAGGCAGGTGGACCTGCACCGCCCTGCGGCTGGGCTGACGCGTGCGCGTCCGGGTCAGCGCCGCGTCGGGTCGCCGTGGCAGCGCTTGTACTTCCGGCCCGAACCACACGGGCACGGCGCGTTGCGCGGCGTGCCGGCGTACTCGAGCTCCTCCGTGGCCACCCCGCGCGTGGCGATCTCCCGGTCGTCGGGGTCGCCGTCCACGGACGGCGCCGTGTAGGTGAGCTGCTGGGGCCTCGCCGCGCGCTGCTGCAGACCCTTCGCGGTGATGTGCGGGTGCTCCTGTTCAGCCGCCCGTTCGGCGGCGCTGGGCTCGGTGGGCACGCCCTCGGGCGTTGCCCCGGCCATCTGCTGGAACACCGCCTCGGCATCGGCGGGCGGGGCCTGCTCGATCTCCTCCTCGATCTGCACCTCGAGGTTGAACAGGTAGCCGACCGACTCCTCCTTGATCCCGTCCATCATCACCGTGAACAGGTCGAAGCCCTCGCGCTGGTACTCGACCAGCGGGTCACGCTGGGAGTACGCACGCAGGCCGATGCCCTCACGCAGGTAGTCCATCTCGTACAGGTGCTCACGCCACTTGCGGTCGAGCACGCTGAGCAGCACCCGGCGCTCGAGCTCACGCATGACCTCCGAGCCGAGCTCGCTCTCACGCTGCTCGTACTGGGAGTGCGCGTCCTCCAGGACTCGTTCGAGCAGGAACTCGCGGGTCAGGTCGCTGCGGTGGCCGCCGGCCTCGTCGACCAGCTGCTCCTCGCCGAACGACATCGGGTACAGCGTCTTCAGCGCCAGCCAGAGCTGGTCGAGGTCCCATTCCTCCGGGAACCCCTCGGTGGCGGCCACGACGTATGCGGTGACCACTTCGTCGATCATGCCGCTGACCTGCTCGTGCAGGTCCGCGCCCTCGAGCACGCGGCGACGCTCGCCGTAGATGACCTCGCGCTGCCGGTTCATCACGTCGTCGTACTTGAGGATGTTCTTGCGGGTCTCGAAGTTCTGCGACTCGACCTGCCCCTGCGCGGACGCGATCGCGCCGGTCACCCGCTTGTTCTCGATCGGCACGTCGTCGGGGATCTTCAGCGTGGTGAGCACCCAGTCGACCCAGTCGGACTTGAACAGCCGCATCAGCTCGTCCTGCAAGGACAGGTAGAACCGGGACTCCCCCGGGTCGCCCTGACGGCCGGAACGACCGCGCAGCTGGTTGTCGATCCGACGCGACTCGTGCCGCTCGGTGCCGACGACGTACAGCCCGCCGAGCTCGATGACCTCGTCGTGTCCGGCCTTCACGTCGGCCTGGAACTTCTCCAGCGTGGACGGCCACGCGGCCTCGTACTCCTCGGGCGACTCGACCGGGTCGAGCCCGCGGCCGCGCAGCTCCTTCTCGGCCAGGAACTCCGGGTTGCCGCCGAGCATGATGTCGGTTCCGCGACCGGCCATGTTGGTGGCGACGGTGACGGCGCCGAGCCGGCCGGCCATCGCGACCACCTCGGCCTCGCTGGCGTGCTGCTTGGCGTTGAGGACGGTGTGCGGGACGCCGTGCTGCTTGAGCATCTCCGACAGGTGCTCGCTCTTGGACACGCTGGTGGTGCCGACGAGCACCGGCTGGCCCTTCTTGTAGCGGTCCTCGATGTCCTCGATGACCGCGCTGAACTTGGAGTCCTCGGTGCGGTAGACGAGGTCTGGCTGGTCGACGCGGATCATCGGCTTGTTGGTGGGGATCGGCACGACGCCGAGCTTGTAGATCTTGTCGAACTCGCTGGCCTCGGTCATGGCCGTACCGGTCATGCCGCCGAGCTTGTCGTAGAGCCGGAAGTAGTTCTGCAGCGTGATCGTGGCGAGGGTCTGGTACTCCTCGCGGATCTTCACGCTCTCCTTGGCCTCGATCGCCTGGTGCAGGCCCTCGTTGTAGCGGCGACCGTGCAGGATGCGGCCGGTGTGCTCGTCGACGATGAGCACCTCGCCCTCGAGGATGACGTAGTCCTTGTCGCGCTTGAACAGCTCCTTGGCCTTCAGGCCGTTGTTGAGGAAGCTGATCAGCGGCGTGTTGACCGAGTCGTAGAGGTTCTCGATGCCGAGGTGGTCCTCGACCTTGGTGATACCCGGCTCGAGCACCGACACGGTGCGCTTCTTCTCGTCGACCTCGTAGTCGGCGTCCCGGCGCAGCCGCTGCACCAGCGCGGCGAACTGGTCGTACCACTCCACGGCCTCGTCGGAGGGGCCGGAGATTATCAGCGGCGTGCGGGCCTCGTCGATGAGGATGGAGTCGACCTCGTCGACGATCGCGAAGAAGTGACCGCGCTGCACGCACTCCTCGAGCGAGCCGGCCATGTTGTCGCGCAGGTAGTCGAAGCCGAACTCGTTGTTGGTGCCGTAGGTGATGTCGAGGTTGTACGCCGCGCGGCGCTCCGGCGGGGGCATGTCGGGGAGGATCGTGCCGACCTCGAGCCCGAGGAAGTGGTGCACGCGGCCCATCCACTCCGCGTCGCGCTTGGCGAGATAGTCGTTGACCGTGACGACGTGCACGCCCTTGCCGGCGAGCGCGTTCAGGTAGACCGGGAGCGTCGAGACCAGCGTCTTGCCCTCGCCGGTCTTCATCTCCGCGATGTTGCCGAGGTGCAGCGCCGCCCCGCCCATGATCTGGACGTCGTAGTGCCGCTGCCCCAGCGTGCGCTTTGCGGCCTCGCGAACGGTGGCGAACGCCTCGGGCATGAGCTTGTCGAGGGACTCGCCGTTTTCGAGGCGCTCCTTGAAGTCCGCGGTCTGGCCGCGAAGCTCCTCGTCGCTCATCGCGACGAAGTCGTCCTCGATGGCATTGACCTGTTTGGCGACGCCCTCGAGCTGGCGCAGGATCTTGCCTTCGCCGATCCGGAGGATCTTGTCCAACAAAGCAGGCACGAGCACTGACTCCTAGCTACGTATGGCCCTCCGCGGGCAGCGGCGGACGCGGTCACGGTCGACCTCCCGCCATCGTAGGCGACAGGTGGTCGGACGGAGAGGCATGCGGGCCCGTCTGGGACGCGTGCGCGCACGGTGCTGCGACCCACGGGGACGGAGGCACGACGTCGGCCGTCCTCGGCGGTGCCGATCACCTGCCCAGCCGATGCCGGCGTGGTGTCGGCGCCGACCGGGCAGAACCGAACGGACGTTCGACCTGCCCCGGTCAGGGGCGTGGCGGACAGCCGTGCCGGGCGTGCCAGCGCCTGACCGCACGCCGCGGCGAGAGGTTGCGGTGCTGCTGCCAGGCCCGCAGGAACCGGAACGGGTTGACCTCGCCCCGGCGGATCCACCAGTCCCCGGTGGCGTGGCAGACCGGGCTCAGCCCGAAGTGGAGGTGGCAGCCGATGCCGCGGGCGTTGCCCGTCTGGCCGACGCGTCCGAGCAGGGCACCGGCCCGGACGTGGCGCCCGGGGCGCAGATGGCTCGCCACCGCCCTCAGGTGAGCGCCGTAGTAGCGCACGTGGTCGACGCCGCGCAGCGAGACGGACTTGCCGCCGCGGGTCGCCGGGTTGTCCACCGCGGGGCGCCAGTGGTCGACCCGCCTGACCTCCAGCAGCACACCGGCCGTGGGCGCCACCACGCGGGTGTTGCAGGCGGCGAAGATGTCGGTGGCGGGGTAGTCGTGGTGGAACCGGCTGAACGACGTGTGCCCGCGGACGGGGAACACGTGCCGCGCCCGCGCCAGCGCACCGGAGCGGGTGGCCGAGCGGGCGGCGGCGCCGGCGCGGTCCGCGCGCTGGTCGACCGCTGCCCCTCCGCGGGCCCCGTCTGCGCCCTCCTTGCCGCCCTGACCCGAAGGCACGGCAGCGCAGCCGGCCAGAACCAGGAGCAGCAGCGCGACCAGCAGCCGGCCCAGGCGGCTCATGACGCCACCAGCTCGGCGCCCAGCGGAGCCGCCAGGTCACCGCGCGGGGAGACGACGACGTCGGACAGGCCGAGCCAGCCGGCCAGCGACCCCAGCTCGGCCGCGAGCTCGAACGCCGTCTCGGGTGGGGCGTCCTGCTCGGCGTATGCGGCATGCACGAGCAGGACGCCGGCCTTGCGGTCGGCCTTGAGGTCGACCCGTGCGACCAGCCGGTCGCCGAGAAGGAAGGGAAGCACGTAGTAACCATGCACCCGTTTGCCCGCCGGCACATAGATTTCTATCCGATAGCGGAAGTCATAGAGCTGCTCGGCGCGGGCGCGTTCGAACACGACGGGGTCGAACGGGCTCAGCAGCGCCCGCGCGCCCACCTTCCGCGGCAGCTTGGCCTCGTGGTGCAGGTAGGTCGGGCGCGACCAGCCCTCGACCTCGACCGGCAGCAGCGTCCCGGCCTCGACCAGGTCCCGCACCGCCTGCTGCGACTCCGCGGGCGAGAGCCGGAAGTAGTCACGCAGGCAGGGCTCGGTGGCCACGCCGTGGGCGCGGGCGGCCGTCTCGACCAGCGTGCGGTGGGCCTGCGCGTCGTCGGGCGTCGGCGCCGCGACCACGTGTGGCGGCAGCACGCGTTCGGGCAGGTCGTAGACCCGCTCGAAGGCGCCGTTGCGGCGGGCGGACGTGACCTCGCCGCACCAGAACAGCCACTCCAGCGCCCGCTTGGCCTCGCTCCAGTTCCACCCCCAGTCCTCCTTGCTGCGGGGTACGTCGTGCTCGACGTCGCGCGCGGTGACCGGTCCGCGGCTCTCGACCTCCTTGCGGACGAACTTCACCAGCTCGGGCTGCTCCTCCGCGATCCGGCGCATCCCGCCCCAGGCGTGCAGGTGGGCGCGCGCCATCCGGAACCGCAGGGCAGGCTGCAGCTCGACCGGGATCAGCGACGCCTCGTGGGCCCAGTACTCGAACAGCCGGCGCGGTGCCTTGCCGAACGCCCGGTCGAGCAACGCGGTGTCGTAGGGCCCGAGGCGGCTGAACAGCGGCATGTACTGGGCCCGCATCAGCACGTTGACCGAGTCGATCTGGAACAGCCGCGTGCGCCCCACCACCCGGGCGAGGGTGCGGGCGTCGGGCCGCACCGGCCGCGGGTCGCAGAACCCCTGCGCGGCCAGCGCCACCCGGCGCGCCTGGGCGCGGCTCAGCCGCTGCGGCCGACGGCGCAGACGCGCCCCACGGGCAGACCCGGCAGAGGGATCGGCAGAGCGGCCGGCGGCAGAAGCCGGCGCCGAGCGGTCGGCACGGGCGCGTGCGGTGCGGGGTGCGGTCACGGGCGCCCACTCTAGGCGGGCCCGGGGACAGCCGTGGTGCCGCGCGAACGGCGCCCGTCAGGGGATGTCGAGCAGCTTCTCCCGCACGGCGTACATCACGGCCTCCATCCGGGAGTGCAGCTGCAGCTTCTCCAGGATGTTGCGCACGTGGTTCTTGACGGTGTTCTCGCTGATGAACAGGTCCTTGGCGATGTCGCGGTTGTTCAGGCCCCGCGCCACCAGCCGCAGCACCTCGAGCTCACGGTCGGTCAGCCGCGGCGCCGCGACGTCCTGGCGCCGGCCGATCACCGACATCTGCTTGAACTCGTCGAGCAGCTTGGTCGCCATTGACGGGCTGATCAGCGACTGGCCGTCGGCCACCAGGGCCACCGCCTGCGCGACCTCGTCGATCGAGGCATCCTTGAGCAGGTAGCCGGACGCGCCGTTCTTGACCGCCTCGTAGAGGTCGGCCTCCTCCTCGCTGACCGTCAGCATCAGGATCTTCGCCGACGGTGCGGCGTCCTTGATCGTGATACACGCCTCGATGCCGGAGCGCTTGGGCATCCGGACGTCCATCAGCACAACGTCGGGCACGGCGGTGGCGGCCAGCTCGGTGGCCGCGACGCCGTCCGACGCCTCCCCCACGACGTCAATGCCGTCCTCGACCGACAGGAGCATGATCAGCCCTCGCCGGAAAAGTTCCTGGTCGTCCACGACGATGACCCGGATGGGTTCTCGCCGTGGCACCAGCCCCTCAGCCGTCTCCATAACCGGCATCATTCCAGAATATGGGGACGTCGTGGAGCAACAAGGCAACATCCGCCCCTCTCATGACCTCCTGACCCCCCGGTCCACACGTGCCCCGGTGCCCAATTTCGGTCAGACGTTCAGCCTGATGACGCCGTAGTCGTAGGCCCGCCGCCGGTACACCACGCTGGGCAGCTCGCTCTCCTTGTCGACGAACAGGAAGAAGTCGTGGCCGACGAGCTCCATCTCGTACAGCGCCTGGTCGAGGGTCATCGGCGCTCCCGTGTGGGTCTTCTCGCGCACGACCAGCGGGCCGTCGCCGACCACGGTCAGCGGGCCCACCTTGTGCTCCCCGGTCGGGTCCTCCTGCCCCTCCTCGCCCGTGGCGGGCGCCCCGTTGGCCGAGTCGGCCGTGGCCTCGGCGACCGACACCGGCGTGCGGCTGCCGTGGTGGATCCGGCGCCGGTCGGCCGCCTTGCGCATCCGTGTCTGCAGCCGGTCGAGGGCCATGTCGAGGGCGGCCATCTTGTCCTCGGCGGCGGCCTCCGCGCGCATCACGGGGCCTCGCGACATCATGGTCAGCTCCACGCGGACGGCCCGGTCGGCCATCCGCGGGTTGCGCTCCTTGGAAACCTCCACGTCGACCCGGATCACCCGATGGTCCAGCTTCTCCAGCCGAGCCAGCTTCTCCTCGACGTGTTGACGGAACCGGTCTGACACCTCGCAGTGACGACCCTTGACCACGATGTCCACGTGGACCTCCCTTGTTGCGTGAGGGACCCTGCAGAGCTCTTCGCTGCTGGGACGGGAAGGGGGCACCCACCCGGCCGACCTGGTCTTCGTCCCCACAGTCGCCTGCTGAGGCGCTCGCGGCGCAGTCGCCACTACTGACCTTCTCTCGGGTCGAGAGGCATCGGGCCTCCCGTCGAGGCAGGGCTTACGTCTAAGCCGCACCGTGATCGGTCGACGAGAAGTCGCCTTACGTGGGCCGTTTCGCCTGCGGCTGGCATCGGCTTGCCGATCCCGGCCTCGCGCTGGCGAGACCATCTCGGCGCAACCACGGACCCGGGCGGGTGCCATACACAGACGCTAGTCGCCTGCGCCGCCGAGTGGTAGCCATGGGCCGGTTTCTCAGGCGGCCGGCAGCCGCCGTGACGTCGCCGCCACGACCGCCACCCCGCAGACCACGGCACCGGCGGCCCGCAGCGCCCGGCACGCCTCGGCTGCGGTGGCGCCGGTGGTGATGATGTCGTCGACCACGACGACCGACCGCGCACGGAGCGCCGGCTGGTGGCGGCGGGCCACGGTCAGCGCGCCGGCGAGGTTGGCCAGACGCCGCCCGGCGTCGAGCCCGGCCTGGTCCTCGACCGTTCGCGCCGGGCGCAGGCATGGCAGCAGCCGTACGGCCACACCCTCGCCGCGGGCGCCGGCCGCGGCCACCCGGGCCATCCGCAGCACCGGGTCGTGGCCACGCGCACGGACCACGGCCGGTCGCGACGGCACCGGCACCAGCGCACACGGCTCCGTCCCGGACGAGGCGGCGGCCACCGCCGCGGCCAGGCCGCGGCCGAGGACCCGCGCCAGCCCGTAGCGGCTGTGCTCCTTGTGGGCCAGCAGCAACGCGCGGGCCCCACCGGAGTACTCGGCCACGCACCACGGGCGGGCCAGGCCGTCGGGGACGGGGTCGGGCCAGCACGGGCGCGCCCGCGAGCCGAGCAGGCCGGCACATCCGGCGCAGACGGCACGTCCGGGCAGGTCACAGGCGGCGCAGCGTCCACCGACGAACAGGTCGACGAAGGCGTCCGCGAGCTCAGCGGGCAGCGACACCCGGTCGAGGGTGGACGAACCGGGGAGGTGTCGCAGCAGCATGACGACCACCTGTGGACGAGCGCGGCCGGCGACCCTGCTGTGCGGAAGTTGCGGTCACTCCACGTACGACGGCTGCCGGAACGGGGTCGTCAGCGACAGCTCGCTCCACCGGTCCGCGAGCTGCACGAACAGCGTGCCGGGCCGGGTGGCGACGACGGTGGGACGGTTGACGTCCTCGGCGTTGGCCAGCGATGCGATGTCGAGGTCGAGCAGCGGCCCCGGCTCGACCGCCGACCCGTCGACGTTCACCGTGAACACCTGCGCCGAGCCGCGGGTCTCCTCGGCCACGACACTCAGCTCGCTGGGGCTCTCCCAGGCGACGTCGACGAACCGCTGCAGCGACGTGGTGCCGGTGTCGACGCTGCGCCAGCGGTCGACCGTGATCCGCAGCGACCCGTCGGTCGGACGCCGCACGCGCCCCACCATCAGCCGCGACGCGTCGCCGCTGCCCTGCACGACGGCCAGCCGCACGCCGTCGCGCGACAGCGAGAACGCGGTGATGTCGTCCGGCGCGTCGCCGCGCAGGGTCACCGGGACCACCCGGCCGTCCCGCATGACGTAGATCCGCGTGCCCTTCGGGGTGCGGTCGACGGTCCACAGCAGGTCGTGGATGTCCCACTGCAGGCCCAGCAGCGACCTGGCCCGTGAGGTCCACACCTGCGACGTGCCCGCACCGATCGGGGCCACCTCCACGGTCGTGCCGTCGTGGGTGACGGCGGCGACGGTCTGCCCGCTCCGCTCGACCGCGAAGGCGCTGATCGGCACGGCGCCGGTGCCGAACCGGCCGGCGACCGGGGTCGCCCTGCCCCGGGCCAGGTTGACGGACTCCAGCCTGTCTCCTCGCAGCGCGAACAGCGTCGGCGTCGCCGCCGGGTCGGCCGGGTCGAACTCGGGGCCGGTGTCGACGTCGACGACGTTGCTGCCGTTCTCGAGCGGCAGCGGGGCGCCGTTCACCGTCACCCGGATCCTGTCGACGTTCGGCACCTGCCGCAGCGTCCAGGCCAGCTGCGCCGCGAGCGCACGCCGCTCGGTCGCACCCAGCCCCCGGGCGGCGGGACCGAGCGGCACCTGCGCGACCCCGTTGGTGACCGGCACCGACACGTCGGCCGCGGCCGCGGGCGGCACGAGCGACCGGACCGCATCTCCGAGCCACTCGGTGGGACCGCGCACCAGGCCGCGCAGGAGCAGGGTGGCGGTCTGGTCGCCGTCGGGCAGGTACACCGGGCTGGGCACCAGCACCCGCAGCTCGGGGTCGAAGAAGTACAGCGAGTAGGCGCCGTAGTAGCGGTCGAAGTCGTACTCCGGCAGCATCAGGCCCCGGACCGGGTCGGCGATGCGCCACTGGCCGTGCACCTTCCGGAGCCTGAAGTCGCGGGTCAGCTCCCGCTGCTGCGCGGACGGGGTCGTCCAGGTGCCCCGCTCGGACAGGTACGCGCGCCGCCTCCCGTCGATGCGAACCGTGTCGTGGTCGGTCTGCGCGATCTCCGGGCGGGCGGCGTAGATCTGGGTGCCGGCCGCCGGTGACCACGACGAGGCCGCGTCGTCGGTGAGGTACTCGCGCACGATGCCGGGGTTGGGCGGGTAGGCGCGCATCGCGTCGAGGTAGCCGCCCACGATCTCGTCGGGGGCCGCACCCGGCCGCGGACCGCTGGGCACGTACTGCAGCACCGGCTCGCCGGCAGACCCGACCTCGGGGCCGGCGTGCACCGGACCGCTGTCGGGCACCTGCATGCACGACGACAGCGCGAGGCAGGCGGCCGCCAGGGGCAGCGCCCGCGACCAGGCGCGCCACCGCGACCTCCCCGGCCCCCTGACCGGGGTCGGCGACGTTGGCCGCATCCGCCTCATCGTCATACTCCCTGGTCCTCCAGCCGGGCGTAGCCCGAGCCCACCTGGGGCCGCTCGGCGTCCGGGGGCACCAGCGGCAGCGGGGACCGCTCCAGCGCGTCACCGGCCAGCCGGGGCAGGGTGAGCCGGAACTGCGCGCCCTTGCCGCGCTCGCCCCAGGCCTGCAGCCATCCGCCGTGCAGGCGCGCGTCCTCGAGGGAGATGGCCAGCCCCAGCCCGGTGCTGCCGGTGGTGCGCGCGCGGGCGGGGTCGGCACGCCAGAACCGGTTGAACACCATCGTGGCCTCGCCGGGGCGCAGCCCCACGCCGTGGTCGCGTACGGCCAGGGCGGCCGCGTCGTTGCTGGCCGCCACCATCACCACGACCTCGCGCCCCTCGCCGTGCTCGATCGCGTTGACCAGCAGGTTGCGCACCACCCGCTCGATGCGGCGGACGTCGGCCTGCGCGATGCACGGTTGGCCGGGTACGGCGAGCACGATGTCGCAGCCGTGCGCGTCGGCGAGCGGGCGCACGGTGTCGGCCACCCGGCGGCCCACCTCGACCAGGTCGACCTCCTCCAGCTCGAGCCCGGCGACCCCGGCGTCGAACCTGCTGATCTCGAGCAGGTCGCTCAGCAGCGCCTCGAAGCGGTCCAGCTCGGCCTGCAGGATCTCGGCCGACCGCGCGGTGGCGCCGTCGAACTGCTCACGCGCCTCGTGCAGCACGTCCGCGGCCATCCGCACCGTGGTCAGCGGCGTCCGCAGCTCGTGCGACACGTCGGACACGAACCGGCGCTGGACGCGCGACAGCTCCTCGAGCTGGCGGATCTGCCGCTGCAGGCTGGAGGCCATCTGGTTGAACGACGTGGCCAGCCGGGCGATGTCGTCCTCCCCGCGTACGTGCATGCGCTCCTCGAGCCGGCCCGCGGCCAGCCGCTCGGCGATGCGGCGGGCCAGCCCGACCGGGGTGACCACCTGGCGCAGCACCAGCCAGGCGACCGCGCCGACCAGCAGCACCAGCAGCGACCCGGCCGTGAGCATCGCGCCGCGGACGACGTTGATGGTCTGCTGCTGCTCGTTCATCGGGAAGATGTAGAAGATGCGGTAGGTCCCGCCGTTGGCGGGCAGGTCCAGCTGCGACCCCACCGCGAGGGCGGGGATCGAGGCCTCGGGACCGCCGTGCTGGCTGATCCGGGTGTAGGACCACCACGTGCCGGGCTGGTGGCCGACCCGCCTCCACAGGTCGCCCGGGATGTCGCTGATGCCGACTCCGGGCAGCGAGTACCTGCCGGCCGGGGTCACGCCGGCGCCGCTGGGCTCGATCGGTCCCTTCAGCAGCACCTCGTACTGCCCGCTCGCGTCGCCGCGGCTGCTGAGGTTGTCGAACAGGTCGGCCAGCAGCGCCCCGGCGTCGAAGTTGTTCGGGTCGGCGGCGTCGAGCTGGGCCTGCGCGGTGTCGAACCCGCTCGCCGCCTCCGACAGCGCGGCCTGCCGCTTGCCGTCGACCAGTCCGGCGGTGACCTGGCCCAGCAGCATCCAGCCGACCAGCGCGACCACCAGGGCCGACAGCATCAGGGTGCTGAGCACCACCCGCGCCTGCAGCGACCGTCGCCAGGAGGAGCGGACCGCACGCCACGGCGCACCCGCCCAGCGCACCCTCGCCAGCAGCCGCCGCGCCAACGGCGAGCGCAGCCACGACCACCGCGGCGCGCGGTTCGGGGGTCGCGGGGGGAGCTCGCCTAGGCCGTCGTTCGAGGTCGCCATGGTGTACCGGCCCGTGCTCTCCGGGCCCGTCCCGGAAGGGAGCGCAGCGAGCGGCTTGGTGGGATGCTCATGCGGACCCGGCCTTGTAGCCGACACCGCGGACGGTGAGCACGATCTCGGGCTGCTCGGGGTCCTTCTCGACCTTGGCGCGCAGCCGCTGTACGTGCACGTTGACCAGGCGGGTGTCCGCGGCGTGCCGATAGCCCCACACCTGCTCCAGCAGCACCTCCCGGGTGAACACCTGCCACGGCTTGCGCGCCAGGCACACCAGCAGGTCGAACTCCAGCGGGGTCAGGTTGATCGTCTCGCCCGAGCGCCTGACCGTGTGACCGGCCACGTCGATGGTCAGGTCGCCGAGCTCGATGTGCTCCGGCGCCGGCTCGTCGTAGCGGCGCATCCGGGCCCGCACCCGCGCGACCAGCTCCTTGGGCTTGAACGGCTTGACGATGTAGTCGTCGGCCCCCGACTCCAGGCCGAGCACGACGTCGACGGTGTCGTTCTTCGCGGTGAGCATGACGATCGGCACGCCGGACTCGGCCCGCATCTCCCGGCACACGTCGATGCCGTCCTTGCCCGGCAGCATCAGGTCGAGCAGCACCAGCTCCGGCCGGTGCTCGCGCATCATCGGCAGCGCCCGGTCACCGGTGGGGCACACCAGCGGCGCGAACCCCTCGTTGCGCAGGACGATCGTGAGCATCTCGGCCAGCGCTGCGTCGTCGTCGACGATCAGCACCTTGCCCTTCAGCGACCTGCCAGAGTCCATCCGAACGTTCGTATCCCTCCAGCGGCCCTCAGTACCGGTAGTGCTCCGGCTTGTACGGCCCCTCGACGGGCACCCCGAGGTACTCGGCCTGGTCGGGCCGCAGCGTGGTCAGCGACACCCCGAGCGCGTTCAGGTGCAGCCGCGCGACCTCCTCGTCGAGGTGCTTGGGCAGCGTGTAGACACCGGTCGGGTAGCTGTCGGTCTTGGTGAACAGCTCGATCTGGGCCAGCACCTGGTTGGTGAAGGAGTTGCTCATCACGAACGACGGGTGTCCGGTCGCGTTGCCGAGGTTGAGCAGCCGTCCCTCGCTCAGCACGATCACGCCGTGACCGTCGGGGAAGGTCCAGAGGTCGACCTGCGGCTTGACGTTGGTGTGCTCGATGCCGTCGACCTTGGCGAGGCCGGCCATGTCGATCTCGTTGTCGAAGTGGCCGATGTTGCCGACGATCGCCTGGTGCTTCATCTTGCTCATGTGCTCGGCGGTGATGACGTCGTAGCAGCCGGTCGCGGTGACGAAGATGTCGGCGGTGTCGACGACCTCCTCCAGCGTGCTGACCTGGTAGCCGTCCATCGCGGCCTGCAGCGCGCAGATCGGGTCGATCTCGGCGATGACCACGCGTGCGCCCTGCCCGCGCAGGGAGTCGGCGCAGCCCTTGCCGACGTCGCCGTAGCCGGCCACGACGGCGGTCTTGCCGCCGATCAGCACGTCGGTCGCCCGGTTGATGCCGTCGATCAGCGAGTGCCGGCAGCCGTAGCGGTTGTCGAACTTGCTCTTGGTGACCGAGTCGTTGACGTTGATCGCCGGGAACAGCAGCGTGCCCTTGCGCTGCATCTCGTACAGCCGGTGCACGCCGGTGGTGGTCTCCTCGGTGACGCCCTTGATCGCGTTGGCGACCTCGGTCCAGCGGGTCGAGTCCTCCTCCAGCGACTTGTTCAGCGCCTTGAGCACCTCGCGGAACTCGGCGTTGTCGGTCGAGTCGGGCGACGGCGCCTCGCCGGCCTTCTCGTACTCGACGCCGAGGTGCACCAGCAGCGTGGCGTCGCCGCCGTCGTCGAGGATCATGTTGGCGCGCTCGCCGTCGGGCCACTGCATGATCTGCTGGGTGCACCACCAGTACTCCGCCAGCGTCTCGCCCTTCCAGGCGAACACCGGAACGCCGGCCGGCTTGTCGGCGGTGCCGTCGCGGCCGACCACGACGGCCGCGGCGGCGTGGTCCTGGGTGGAGAAGATGTTGCTGCTCGCCCAGCGGACCTCGGCGCCGAGGTCGACCAGGGTCTCGATCAGCACGGCGGTCTGCACGGTCATGTGCAGCGACCCGGCGATCCGGGCACCGGCCAGGGGCTTCGACGGGCCGTAGCGCTGGCGCATCGCCATCAGGCCGGGCATCTCGTGCTCGGCGAGGCCGATCTCGACACGGCCGAAGTCGGCCAGCGAAAGGTCTGCAACCTTGAAGTCCATGCGGGTCCTTGTCCGGGTACTCGTGGGCAGGGTCGTTACGCGTCGACACCAGCGTAATGCCCAGGTGGTGGAACCCCCGATCCGCTAGCGGCCGGGGGCGTCGCCCCCTGCCGGGGCCGGCTCGTCGACCGGCCGGCCGGGCTGTTCCTGGGCCGGTTCACCGCGGTAGATGTCCGGCTCGAGGTAGATCACCCGGGCAACCGGCTCGGCGGCACGGATCCGGGCCTCGGCCGCGTCGATGGCCGCGGCGATCTCGGCAGCGGAGTCGGTGCGGCGCACGCCCACCTTGGCCGCGACCAGCAGCTCCTCGGGGCCGAGGTGAAGCGTCTTCATGTGGATGACCCGCTCGATCTCCGGCTGCTCCTCCAGCGCGGCCCGGATGCGCGCGACGGCGGGACGGTTGGCGCCCTCGCCGAGCAGCAGGCTCTTGGTCTCCACCGCCAGGATCACCGCCACGGTCACCAGCAGGAGCCCGATCGCAACCGTGCCGGCGACGTCCCAGTAGGCGTTGCCGGTGGCCAGCGACATGCCGACGCCCACGAGGGCGAAGAACAGGCCGAGCAGCGCGGCGAGGTCCTCGAGCAGCACCACCGGCAGCTCCGGCGCCTTTGCCGTACGCACGAACTGCACCCAGGACCGGCCGCCGCGGGTGTGGTTGGACTCCTTGATCGCGGTGCGGAACGAGATGCCCTCCATCACGATGGCGAGGCTCAGCACCACGAGCGGCACCCAGCCCAGGCCGCCCGTGAGCAGCCTGTCCTCGTGGCCGGCGTGGACCTCCTCGTACTTGTGGAACGCCTCGTACAGCGCGAACAGGCCGCCGACGCTGAACAGCACGATGGCCACGATGAACGCGTAGATGTAGCGCTCCCGGCCGTAGCCGAACGGGTGCTCGGGGGTGGCGCTTCGCTGCGACCGGCGCCCGCCGAGCAGCAGCAGAGCCTGGTTGCCGGAGTCGGCCACCGAGTGGATGGCCTCGGCCAGCATCGACGACGCGCCGGTCAGCGCCCAGGCCACGAACTTGGTGAGCGCGATGCCGAGGTTGGCCAGCAGCGCGGCCACCACGGCCCTCGTCCCGCCCGAGGCGCTCATCTGTTCATCCCTCCACGGTCGGTTCCTGTCCCAACACCGTCCGCCCGGCCGGTGGTCACGCGCAGCAGCGTCCCCTCGCCGGAGGCACGCACGCTCGCCGCGGCCGCCGGGACGTACGCCGCCTCGCCGGCGTGCAAGGTCACCTCGCCGGTGCCGTCGTCGAGCGCGAACCGGCCGTCGACGCAGAGGAACACCTGCGGACCCGGCACGTGCTCCAGCGGGTCGGAGCCGGACGCGGCGTGGACGACACCGAGGGCGAACCGGCGGGTGTCGGGCGCGAAGACCTGCTCCTCGCCCCGGGTGAGTCCCGCGATCGCCGCGACCCCGTCGCCCGACGTGGCCAGCGCCTCGAGCAGCAGGTCGACGTCGACGTGCTTGCCGGTCAGCCCGGCCCGGATGATGTTGTCGGAGTTGGCCTGCACCTCGAACGCCGCGCCCGACAGGTAGCAGTGCGGCTGGCCGGTGCGCACGAACATCGCCTCGCCCGGCGCCAGCACCAGCGGGCGCAGCAGCAGCGCCATCGGCTCCGACGGGTCGTTGGGGTATCGCCCGGCCAGGTCGGTGGCGACCCTGGCCGAGGCCGCCCACCGCCGGTCGTGCTGCAGCATCCCGGCGCGGGCGCGCACTGCCGCCACGACCTCGTGCGGCGCCTCGATCCGCAGCAGCCGCGCGACCTCGGCGCGCAACGCGTCCGGACCGTCGCGACGCAGCGACTCCACGGTCGGCGCGAGCGCGGCGACGTCGAGCGCCGTCAGCCACCGCACGCTCTCCTCGGTCGGGCGGAAGCCGCACAGGGCACGGAACTCCGACAGCGCCCAGACCATCTCGACCTTGGCCACCTCGTCGGGGCAGCAGCGCTTGTCCACGTCGCGCCCGAGTCCCAGTGCCTCTTCGTTGGCGAACCAGTGCCGCGCGCGCTCCGCGTCCGGGTGCACCTGCAGCGACAGCGGCGCGGCCGTCGCTATCACCTTGGCCAGGAACGGCATCCGGGCCTCGCCGGCCCACTCCTGCCCCAGCTCGGTGAGCGGGTCGGCGCGGACGACGTCGAGCAGCGACACCGGTCCGTCGGGCCCGGCCAGCCGGGACGCGCCGCGCTCGTGCGCACCGAGCCAAAGCTCGGCCTGCGGCCGGCCGTCGGGCTCCTGGCCCAGCAGCCGAGGGATCGCGTCGAGCGAGCCCCAGGCGTACCGCTGGACCGGGTTGTCGACAAGCCTCCTCATCGACGCCTCACGTGGTGGCGGAGGCCGGGTCGGGCCCCGGTCCGGTGCGGCCCAGGCCCACGGACAGGTACAGCGCGGCGTAGCTGCCGGTGGCCAGCAGCGAGGCGTACCGCGCGACGCCGGACCCCTCGAGGGCCTCCACCATGCACAGCCGGACGCCATGCTTCTGCGCGGTGTAGGTCAGCCGGCCGCGCCACTCCCGGATCGCCGGCTCCTCGGCGCCGTCGTCGAGCACCACCAGCGCCGGACGCGTGGTGGACACGGGGTCGGCGAAGGGGTCGGCGAACAGGTCGCGGTCGGCGGTCGCGGCCAGCACCGGCAGCAGGTGGGTGGCGTCGGCGGCCAGCGCAGCGCGGCCGGACCCCCGGCGCAGCGCCTCGGCGACCCGGCGTCCCGCGCGCGCCGCCAGCACCGAGCCGCCCCACACCAGTGGCAGCGCCTCCGCGAGCGCGAGCGCGACGTCCTTGGCCGGGTTGTTCGAGATGTCGCGGTGTGGGCTGCACTCGATGGCGACGTCGTCCAGCGCGGTCGCGACCGCCTCCGCGTCGATCTCGGGCCCCAGGCCGATGTGGTGCAGCGCCTGCAGCACCACGACCGCCGCGGCAAGGGCGTCCTCGGTGTGCGTGGGCAGCACAATGCTGTGCCGTCCCTGCGCGTGCTCGGCGAGCATCGAGTGCGGCGGGCAGGCCGCGATCAGCGCACAGCCGCGGCGTACGGCCTCGGTGCAGGCCGACGCGGTGGCCGAGTCGCCGCCGCCCGGCGCGAGCACGACCACCAGGTCGAGAGGACCGGCCCAGCCGGGCAGGCCCGGGCCGGGCCAGGCCACGAACGGCACCGGGCACCACGGCTCGAGCACGGCGCGCAGCAGCCGGGCGTCGGTGCCGGCCACGATGAGCGCACGCGGCACCTCCACCCCGCCGAGCATGCTGCCGGCCTCCTCGGCCGCGCTGACCTCCCTGCGCACCCGGGCACCCGACTCGGCCAGCCGCCGCAGCTCCGCGTCGGCGGTGGCCAGCGCGGACTGGTCGTCCAGCAGGGTGTCGTCGAACGCCTCCCCGGCCATGGCGAGCGCCCGCTAGGCCTTGTCGGGACGGCGTGCCTCGTCGACAAGAAGCACCGGAATGTCGTCGCGGACGGGGTAGGCCAGGCCGCAGCCGGTGCAGACCAGCTCGCCGGCGTCGTCGTCGACCGCCAGCGCCGACCGGCAGTCGGGGCACACCAGGATCTCCAGCAGGGCGGGGTCGAGGTTCATCCGTTGCTCCTGATCAGGTCGAGGACCTCGTCGCGCGCCGGGGCCATGGTGGCCTCGTCGACGCCCTCGACGTTCAGCCGCAGCAGCGGCTCGGTGTTGGAGGGGCGCACGTTGAACCACCAGTCCGCGTGCTCAACGGTCAGCCCGTCGAGGTGGTCGATGCTGACCCCGTCGCGTCCCTGGTACGTCTGCTCGATGCGCTCCATCGTGCCCTGCTGGTCGTCGACCGTGCTGTTGATCTCGCCGGACTGGACGTAGGGGCTGTAGTCGGCCAGCAGCGACGACAACGTGGTGCCCTCGTCGGTCGAGGCGAGCGCGGCCAGTGTGTGCAGGGCCGCGAGCATGCCGGAGTCGGCGCGCCAGAAGTCGCGGAAGTAGAAGTGCCCGGAGTGCTCGCCGCCGAAGATCGCGCCGGTCTCGGCCATCGTCGCCTTGATGTAGGAGTGGCCGACCCGGCTGCGGACCGGCGTGCCGCCGTGCTTGCGCACGATCTCGGGCACAGCGCGGGAGGTGATCAGGTTGTGGATGACCGTGCTCCCCGGCTCACGCTCGAGCTCGCGTACGGCGATCAGCGCGGTCAGCGCCGACGGCGTGACGATCTCGCCGCGCTCGTCGACCACGAAGCAGCGGTCGGCGTCACCGTCGAAGGCCAGCCCGATGTCGGCGCCGACCTCGACGACCTTGCGCTGCAGGTCGGCCAGGTTCTCCGGCTCGATCGGGTTCGCCTCGTGGTTGGGGAAGGTGCCGTCGAGCTCGAAGTACAACGGCACCAGCTCGGCGTCGAGGTCCTCGAACACGGCCGGGACGGTGTGCCCGCCCATGCCGTTGCCGGCGTCGACGACCACCTTCAGCCGGCGGCCCGACACCGGAACCAGCTTGTGCAGGTGCGCGGCGTACTCGCTGAGCATGTCGCGCTGCCCGGTCCTGCCGGGCTCGCGGTCGGGCTCCGGCTCCGCCTGCGAGCCGGACTCGACCAGCTGCTGGATGTCGGTCAGGCCGCTGTCCTTGCCGACGGGGGCGGCGCCGGCCTTGCACAGCTTGATGCCGTTGTACTGGGCGGGGTTGTGGCTGGCGGTGAACATCGCGCCGGGGACGTCGAGCGAGCCGGAGGCGAAGTAGAGCTGGTCGGTCGAGGCCAGGCCGATGTCGGTGACGTCGACGCCGGTCTCGTTGAGGCCCTCCGCGAAGGCCTTGGCCAGCGGCTTGGACGAGGGCCGCATGTCGTAGCCGACCACCGCCGTGCCACCGGCGGCGAGGCCCATCACCGCGGAGAACGCGGCGCCGACCCGGCGGGCGATGTCCTCGTCGAGCTGGTCGGGTACGACACCTCGGATGTCATATGCCTTGAAGATCGCCGACAGGTCTGTCACAGCCCGGACTCCCTCGCGGACGGTTGATGTTGACGGGTCGTGTCACCCCGACCCTATCGACCAGTCAGGAGTCGGTGGAGCGCAGGACGCGCAGGTGCCCGCGACGGCCGACCTCGACCGTGCCCGCCGGGCCCTCCGTCGGCTCGGGCCGGGGCCGGGCGGCCTCGCGTACGGCATTGGCCAGGGCCTCCAGGTCGTCGTCGGAGGGGCCGGGCGCGTCGGCGTCCGGCGCCAGCCGCAGCACCTCCCAGCCACGCGGCGCGGTGAGGCCCTCGGCATGCTGCTCGCACAGGTCGTAGCAGTGTGGCTCGGCGTAGGTGGCCAACGGACCCAGCACCGCCGTCTGGTCGGAGTACACATAGGTCAACGTCGCCACTGCGGGTCGCGCGCACGCCGTGCGCGAGCAGCGTCGAACAGGGCTCACCCCAGGACCGTACCGGTTGCGGCGGCGGTGGGGCACGCATTGCGGCCGTGTCGTTCCGTGCTGCCTGGTGTTGTGCTGGGTCGTGTTGGCGTGCCGTGTTGTGCCGGTGTCCCCGCGGGCGCGGCCTCGTAGGCTTCGGCCATGCCGCTCCCGACCGCGTTCCAGCCCCCGCCGCAGCCGCCCCGACGGTCCGGGCGCCGCGACCGGCACGGCCGGGGGATGCGCGGCGCCTCGGTGCTGCCGGGACCGCTGTCTCCGGTGGGCACCGGCTTCCCGCCCGGGGCGGCGCGGCGGTTCGACGAGCTCGTGCTGTCGTTCGTGCGGCAGCTGCGGCAACGGTTCCCGGACGAGCTCGCGGACGTGCAGTTCGGCGTCGAGGAGACCCCGCTGCTGCCGGCCGACTGGGACCCGATGGACGTGCCGCTGGCCACGCTGGTGCGTGCCACCGCGTCGGCACCGGCCCGGGTGGTGGTGTTCCGGCGCCCCGTCGAGCACCGGTCCGTGGACCGCGCCGAGATGTCCGGCCTGGTGCTGGCCGTGCTGGTGGAGCAGGTGGCCGAGCTGCTCGACCGCGACCCGGGCGACATCGACCCGCGCTACGACGGCTGAGCCGCCGCGGGTGCCGGAGAAGACCGGGCCGACGGACGCGGCTCAGTGCTGGGGCCGTGGCACGGTCTGCCGGTAGCGCACCGTGGGCCGCTGGACGGTCAGCCGCGACGGGGCGAGCGGGTAACCGCTGATCAAGGTGCCCTTGGCATCGGCCTTCGACCACAGCACCGCGGCGACGACAGGCCCGGAGCCGCCGACGCGTACCTTCACCGACCCGGCCTTGGCCGGGAGGGCGACCGCCCGGGTCTGCCCGCCGGCGACGTCGAGCGTGCGATGGGTGAGCCTCGTACCCCGCGCGGAGTAGGTCAGGACGTCCACGATCGCCGCGGTGTGTCCGGCGCCGCTGAGAGCCAGCCGGCCGTGCAGGCCGGGCAGCACCGGTGTGGCGGTGAGCTTGCTCGTCGGCGCGACCGCCGCCGCGAAGGTGTGGTCGGACAGCGGGCTGCCCGAGGCCGTCAGCACGCCGGCGGTGACCGGCTGGTCGGAGGTCAGCCGCAGGCCGAGGACGGCACCGTCGAGCGCCTTGGCGGGGATCTGCGTCTCGGTGACCGCCTGCGCGGGGACCTCCACGCTCTGCAGGCTGGTCGGGGTGAAGGCACCGCGGGGGCCGAGGACCTCGATCTGCACCACCGCAGGACTGTCGCCGGGGTTGGCCACGGCGAGCATGTGCTCGCCCTCCCCGGGGACGCCGGTGAGCACCGCGGTGCGGCTCGGCTCCGCAGACTGCGGGAGGAGGTCGATCCCCGCCGGCTGCAGGATGTCGTGCCGGGTGTCGGTCATGGCGGCCGAGACCTCGCCCTGGCGGGTGGTGACCTCGACCGCGAGCGGGTGGATGCCGGTGGCCAGGTTGTCCAGCGGTACCGCCGTCTCGTCGCCCGGGGCGATCGCCAGCCCGTCCGCGGCCGCGGCTTCGACCGGTCCCTTCGGGCCGTACACCGCGAGGTCGACCACGGCCACGCCCGAGGTGGGGTTGGACAGCTGCAGCACGTCGGAGCGTTGCGTGGTGCTGGCCGCGCCGACGAACCACTGGTGCGACGCCGGCGCCGCGCACGTCGTCGTGGCCAGGCCGCGCGGCTCGCCGTCGAACACCGACGCCGAGGCCGCGCTCAGCCCCGCCGCAAGCGGGCCGTCGGCGGTCACGGACACGCCCGCACCCAACCGTGGGGCCCTGCTGGACCATGCGGCACCGGGCTTGCGGACCTCGCCCAGGCGGTGTCGTCCCGCGCTGACGCGTACGGCCTGGCCCGTGCCGCCCGCCCTGTCGGCGCTGTCCTTGTCTCCGCCCTCAAGGGGCGTGGTGCTGACGGCCGCGGCGACCGACCGCGGCTTGTCGGGCCCGGCCACCGGGCAGACGAGGTCGGCGTGGTCGACCGGCACGAGGCGGGAACCGGAGGCGGCAGCGGTGGTCTGCGGGGGAGCCGGCTGCGCGAGTACCAGGAGCCCAGCGGCGACCATCACCGCCAGCACCGCGGCCCCCGTGGTGCGGGTCTGGGGGCGGTCAGTAGTGCGACCAGTGTCGCGGCCCGGTGCGCGGCCCGGTGCGCGGCCCGGGGTGCGGCCCCCTGCGCGGCCGCTGCTGCGGCGGGTCATCCGGCGGGCGCCGGGCTCAGAGCGTGCCACGGGTCCTCCGTCGTCCCGGGGCCACGACGACCAGCGCCAGCGCGAGGACCACGGCCTGCTCGCCCAGCCACCAGGGGCGCGTGCCGTGGTGCTCGACGACCAGGTGGCCGCCGCCCGCGGGGACCGCGAACGCCTGGGCCCAGCCGTCCGCGGTGCGCGGCTGCAGGCTCTCGCCGTCGAGGCTGGCCTGCCAGCCGCTGTCGGCCTGCTCGCCCAGGGTGAGGACCCGTGGGCCGGCGGACGGTCCTGCCCGGTCGACGTCGGTGTGCACGGCGCCGGAGTGGCTGGGCAGCACCTGCGCGTCGAGGACCCCGGCCGCTCCCCGGCGCTCCGCGAGGCGGACCGGACCGGGGTCGGCGTCCAGCCGCCAGGCCGTGGTGCCCGACAGGGCCCCGGCGCTGGAGCGGACGAGCCCGGGCGCGCCGTCCACGGCGCTGATCTGGTCGCCGTCGCCGGCGATCAGCAGGACGTAGCCGACGCCGTACGTGGCCAGCGCGGACACGTCCTGCGGCGACGGCTCGCTGACCAGCCTGGCCGCCAGCCGGGTCAGGTCGCGCGCGGGCGGTGGCGCCACGGCGTCCTGTCCGACGTACATCCCCGGGCCGCGGGACAGGTGGACCGACAGCCCGTTGCCCTCTCCGGACAGCACCAGCGTCCGCGGCGCAGCGGCGCCGCGCTGCGCGTCGGCGATGAACGACGGCAGCGGCAGCGGACGGTCGCGGTGCAGCAGACCCGGCCCGGCGGCCAGCAGCCACCAGCCGGCGGCCAGCACGGGCGTCAGCACGGTGGCCACGGCGACCACGGCGACCAGCGGCTGGCGCCAGCTGAAGCTGGCCCCGCCGAGCACTCAGTTCGTCGACACCATGCAGGTCGAGCT